>DATKVL010000321.1:0-31810 GCA_035530115.1 Dehalococcoidia bacterium
TTCCGGAAATGACGTATCGGCGGCACAATGCCATATTTCGTCAACGTTTTCCAATAGATACGTGTACACCTCATCATCTAAGCCTAACCGGGGTTCATCTACCTGTCCACTCACTACCTTGAAGTTTTTGTTGTAAGGAAGGCCATGCCACTCCAGCACTTTTTGAATCCTTTCGTACGCACCTAGATTGTGCTTCGGCCGACATAGTAGGACAACGAGGTAGCCTCTCTTCAATAGCTCTACTGCAATATGACTTCCTATAAAACCGGTGCCCCCGGTTAGAAATATCAAGCTTTCTGCGTTCCTTCTCTTTTCAACGATATAATCTACAGACCTTCTCATTTAGTCTCCTCATTAGCAAGGTCCCTCAGGTCCGATTCTTTATTCGCCACGGAGATTCTGACACCCCGGAATATATTGGATATCGTTAGCTCTTTGTTTAATAAGGACTTATGACCCTCTAACCTCGTCACCACAGATGCACAATTTTCTATCTGATAGGGTATGCCTACGTATATAGCAAATTCTCGCTTCTGCATAGCCCTTGAAACACTATGGAAACGAGCGCGGGGGCCTTCATTTCCCGCGTGAATGCGTTTATCTTGTTCATCGATTCTATCAGGGCATTAGCTGCATTTTCCCTTTCCTGATTATTCGTCTGGTCAAAGTAATAGACATGTTCTATCTGGGCCCGCTTGCCAAAGTCCAGTGGATTTATAACTCCTAAACCGCCCCTCAAGTTATATTTGTCACCGATTGATTTCAACATATCACATATTTCAACCACCTTATCCAGGTTATCTAGGGAAACAAAGGCAAAGCCTGGGGCATATGCATAGTTTCTGCCTATTCTGCTTGAGAGGATCCTGTACATATTTAGCCAGACCAGGTCTGTCATTTCCGGCTTGGAATATAACTTCTTGAAGAAATCCTGCAAATCTTCGTCGACTACTGCGGCTATATTCTCAGGTGAAGGAGATAAGCTCATCTCTACTAAAGGCCGTGTTTCTTCCTTAAACAGGAGTTTGTAAGGCTTTTCAGTCCCTGAAAGTTGGCATAGCAGTTCCATCCCTTCATCGCTATAAAATTTTGGTAAACCCAGCATAATTGTCCTGACCATCTCTTGGTCCACAGTAACGTCTGCCATTTCCTTTATTGTCCTTACCGTGTATTTATCCCCTATCACCATTAGCAGGTATTTCACTTCCATTTCTTCTGTGAAAAAACGCCTGAGTTCCTCTGATGCCTGGAAAGTTGGGGAAATGAACGGTGCAAAATATTCTAATCCCAGAATAGAATCGACTATGCCTAGCCTCCTTCTAGCTATCTCCCGCATCATTTCTAAGGCTTCATGAAGGTCTGAGAAGGGAACCAGAATTCCCTCTTCATCTTCTACAATTGGGTAAAGTCTTACGGTAATCTGAGTACATATACCAGGGAGAGGGGCAAAAGTACCTGGGGCAGGCAAAGAATATTTGAGTACATTCGGTGCATGCTTGTCGTTTGTCCTGAATATTCTCCCGTCAAAAGCCACAATTTCTGCATCGACATAATTATCGCCCGCATATCCGTAGGCATGGCAAAGAGTCCCATAAATACCGGTCATTATCATATTAGCGCAGACGCATGCTGCCGGTTCTGCCACACTGGCCCTCATTCTGTGCTTGTTCGCTTCCTTCTGCATTTCAAACGAGGTCACTCCTGCTCCAACTGTGGCAGTCCAGTTCTTGGGATCAACTTCGAGCGTTTTCATTCTGCTCAGGTCAATAATGATTCCTTCTCCAAGGGTCAATCCATGGCTGTTCTGGCCGGTGCCTCTGGGCACAAATGGTATTTTATGCCTGTTGGCTGTTTTAACAACCTCAGCAACTTCCTGTGTAGATTCAGGCATGACAACATATCCAGGCATATGTCGCAGGTGACATGGGCTTATATCTCCGGAGTAACTGACTGGTCTCATATCTACGGAGTTGCTGACTAAGGTTGCGGGGTCGACTGGGCCTATATCTCTAGAGTAAGTCACTAGGATTGCGGGATCGTTTGTCGCCCATTCCTCGCCGACAATTCCTCTTAAATCGCGCAATACCTGGTCTTCCGCCGGACTTTCAATCGGCTCATTTCTCTGGAGAGCAGCTTCGACATGCTCCTTAAGTGCCACCATGACTTTCATAGGTCGGAGTTCAGTCACGAAGTAACACTGCTTATCACATATTCCACACAAGGTACAGGACCTTGCTATGTCAATAAGCCTTTCAGTGACAGGTATCAGCTTGTTAGCCAGGGCATTGACAATCTCCATTCCTCCCTGGGGGTAGTAACTCGCGTACTTATGTTTGATCCCGGAAGGGCAAACGCCTGTCCCTAAGAAATCTATCTTACACATGCCGAAATGGACACATTTCGCCGCTATGTTCTTAACTTCTTCTAATCCCATGGCTATAACCTCCTGTGCTGACCAAAATTGTCTAAGCTAGTAACCCCAAGCCGCTACTAAATTTGTTCACTCCGCCTTACCTTTGAGATGAAAAGCCTTTGAATATCTGGAATATAAGAATATCAAACAACCACCGCCTACTTATAAGATATCCACCAAATCAGGCCACGTTTTATTGTCAGATAATTGCCTTCCTTTATTTATCTTACCAGTCCTCCAACCAGTTCTTCAAGCAATGCTATCGCTGCTTCTTTATCCAGGGGCTGGTTATTGTTGCCGCACTTGGGCGATTGCACGCAGGAAGGACAGCCATCAGTGCAGGGACATGCCTCCACTGCTTTCAAAGTAGCCTGCCAGAGCTCGGTTATCATCTCAAATCCTTTTTCGGCGATACCGATGCCTCCGGGGTGGGCATCGTAAATAAAAATCTGCGCCTTGCCGGTGTCAGGATGAGAAGCAGTGGAAACGCCGCCGATGTCGTTGCGGTCACAAAGGGCAAATAGGGGAAGTATGCCAATGGCAGCGTGTTCACAGGCATGTAAACCGCCGTGGAAGTCAAGCCCGGCATCGGCTATTCTATCAATCGCCTTCTGAGGCAAATCAAACCACAGGGCCTTGGTGGGAAAGTTTTGTGCTGGCAAATCAAGAGGCTCCTCTTCAATGACCTCTTCGGTGAATTGTTTTTTCCTCTTAAAGCCCACTACCGTGATAGTAACATCAACATCTCCAAAGTAAACCTTCACACCGTGGCAATCTTTTTTCTCGAGCAGCCTCGTGACCCGGATGTCGTGTATTTCCATGGTCTGGGTATAGTAATCTACAGACCGTGGTTCTGCCCAGGCAATGTGCCGGGCTAAATCAAGATCCTTTACAAGATATGATTCACCCTGGTGGAGATAGATAGCGCCGGGGTGTACTTGAAAAAAGGCGACGCTGGCTTCTACTGTCTCTAACAAGCAACCCTCCCGGCCATCCATAACAGCATAATTTTGCCCTGATGTTGCCCTTATATTTATATCCTGAGCGGGATAGGAGATAGAAGGAGCGGGGTGCCATCTCTCATAGCGTTTTCTTAACCTCCCTTCTTGTTCCAGCTCAGTTAGCATAGTGCCAGTGTCGGGCCCGAAGAATTCCTTATCCTTATCTTCCACAGGTTTCTCCCAGGCAGCGCAGAGGAGGTGAGGCTTCAGGATATAAGGATTGTCAGGATTGATTATGGCATTGTCAAAGTTCTTGCTGAAAAAGAAATCTGGATTACGCATCAGGTATTGGTCAAGCGGATTTTCCTGGGCGATAAGAAAGCTCAAGGAGCTATAAGTGCTTCGTCCGCTACGCCCTGCCTGCTGCCAGGCACTGGCTATGCTTCCGGGATAGCCGGTGAGCACAGTTGCGTCCAAATCGCCGATATTTATTCCCAGCTCCAGGGCTGTCGTGGCGACCAAACCGAGAAGCTCGCCGTCGAAGAATTGATGCTCAATTCGGCGTCTGTCTTCGGGAAGGTACCCCGCCCGGTAAGGGCTGATTTTGTCCCTCAGGGAGGGAGATAATTGTTCCTGGGTATAAATATAAATGAGTTCGGTAAGCTTACGAGTGCTGGCAAACACCAGACCACGGATGCCTTTCTGAACAAGCTCCCCAAGAAGAAAAGCCGCCTCACTGTTGGAACTGCGTCGGCTGGTCTTGGCCTCATCAATGACAGGTGGATTCCAAAAGGTGAAGTATTTCTCACCATGTGGTGAGCCATCTTCAACAATGGCCTCGAAAGGCAAGCCGACGATATTTTGAGCATGCTCCTGGGGATTGGCGATAGTGGCTGAGCAGCAAATAAACTGAGGTTTAGCGCCATAAAAAGTGCAAAGCCGCCGCAACCTCCGCACGACATTGGCTACGTGGGAGCCGAAAACACCTCGATAAATATGAGTTTCATCTATTACAACATATTTGAGATTGCGAAACAATCTAGACCACGATTGGTGGTTGGGCAAAATGCCCAAATGGAGCATGTCGGGGTTGGTGAGCACTATCTTTGCCTGTTTTCTTATGTTGGCTCTGTCATTCTGCGGTGTATCGCCATCGAAAGTAGCCATAGCTTCTGGGGGGATTGCTTCGCCTCTGGCTCGCAATGACAGGGGGTGAGCGATTTGTTTCAGGCTGCGTAGCTGGTCCTGAGCCAGGGCTTTCGTGGGGAAGATATAAAGAGCACGGCTGTCCTTGTCATGCAAAAGTGCATCGAGCGTGGCTAGGTGATAGCACAGGGTCTTGCCGCTGGCACTGGGCGTGGCTATCATCACATTTTTCCCGGCCAGGATGGCATTCAAGGCTTTTGCCTGGTGGCTATAAAGAGCTGATATGCCCAGAGATTCCAGACATGCTTGAAGGTTAGGGAGGAGGGGGTTATCCAGTTTGCCAAAAATAGCGCCTTGATGAGGAATGCGTTCAATGTGGACAATCTGCTGGCTATAATCAGTTAGGCTGACAAGGTGGTGGAGAAAAGCAGCGGCATCCATCAGGGAAAGATTTCTATTTCCGAGCTCAATAACTCTACGTCGGGGTAGTTCTGGACAACGAACTTTACGACATTCGCCAGAGTTTCATCGGCATGTCTTCTGTGGTTGCTAACGCAAGCTATGCCTAGAGTAGCTAGTTGCCATAAATCCTGGTTATCCACCTCAGCTACGGAGACATTGAACTTATTTTGTAGCCGTGTAATGATGGACTTAATTACCTGTCTCTTACCTTTAAGGGAATGGTTCTCAGGGAGGCGAAGCTCAATTTGGCACACACTGACGTGCATTGTTTGTTCCCTCCTTATTTCTCTCCCTTCGGGAGAGAGCTTAGATGGGAGTTATAATCCCTTTCTGATGATATAAGCGACGAGGTCAGCAAGACGACAGCTATAGCCCCATTCGTTGTCATACCAGGCTAGCACCTTTATCATGTTGCCATCAATGACCATAGTGCTCAGGGCATCGAAGATAGCACTGGCGGGATTGCCCTTAAAATCCGAGCTCACCAGTGGCTGGTCACAATATTCCAGAATTCCCTTAAGCTCTCCGTCAGCAGCCTTCCGAAAGGCATCGTTAACTTCTTCAGCGCTTACCTTTCTCTTCAAATCAGCGACGAAGTCCACGATGGATACCACTGAAGTAGGCACCCTCAGGGCAATACCATGTAACTTCCCTTGAAGTTCTGGAATGACTACGCCCACAACACGAGCTGCACCAGTAGTAGTCGGAATGATATTGGTGGCAGCGGCTCTTGCTCGGCGCAGGTCGCGGTGAAACACATCCAGTATCTTTTGATCGTTAGTATAAGCGTGGACGGTAGTCATTAATCCGTGAACAATGCCAAAGTTTTGGTGAAGGATTTTAACTACAGGGGCAATGCAATTAGTGGTGCAGGAGCCGTTGGATATAATGCGGTGCTTAGCCGGGTCATATTGCCCTTCATTGACACCAAGGACAATAGATATATCCTCTTCTTGAGCCGGTGCTGAAATAATTACTTTCTTAGCCCCGCCTTGAAGATGAGCAGCAGCCTTGCTCGCGTGGGTGAAAAGCCCTGTAGATTCAATCACAATATCCACTCCGTAGTCTCGCCAGGGAATTTTCCCAGGGTCGCGCTCGGCTAAGACCTTTATCTCCCTGCCATCAACTACGATGTAATCGTCTTTAGCTTCCACCTTACCGGGATAGATGCCATAATTACTATCATACTTAAAAAGATGGGCATTGGTTTTAGCATCGGTAAGGTCATTCACCGCCACCGCCTCTACCTTATCGCCACACCGCTGGATAATTGCCTTCAGAGCTAGCCTGCCAATACGTCCGAAGCCATTGATTCCTACTTTTGTTGCCATTTTTGTCTTCTCCTTTCTCGTCTAGTCTTTAGCTAAATATAAAGAAGCGCCATCCATATCAACATTGCCCACCCTGTCTTCCTCCATCAAGAGCTTAAGATGAGCAATGGTCTCGGTAACAGCCATTCGCCTGTCCCAGACTGCCAAATCTTGAAAGGCAGTGCCTCCCTCGTCAACCATCCAGGGAATTTGTTGAGCTATTGCGTAGGCTGTCTTCAAACCGCTGTTTAGAGACCTCATGATGGCTCTCTTCCTTTCCTCGTGATGCTGGAGTATTTTTTCTATTCTCAGTCCTAAAGCATTGAACATCGGCCCATGTCCCGGGAGAATAAAATGAACCTTAAGGCGCTCTAGTTTTTTAAGGGAAGAAATATAGTCGCCCAGGGGGTTATCGCCAGATTGGGGATTGAAGCCAACGTGGGGAGTGGTGTCATACAAGACATGGTCACCGGTGAGAATAAACCTCTTATCTCGTTCATAAAGGCAGATATGTCCCGGCGAGTGCCCCGGCGTCAATAACACCTCCAATTCAAAAGAGTCGTTGGAAATTATGTCGCCATCCTCTAGCATAACTTCAGGCGCATCCGGAGTGACATATTTATTCATCCATAACGAAGCCTCTTTTAACTGAGGCAATTCATTCTCAGGAACGCCATTCTGCCGAAGCAACTCTTCAGTCTTTTTAATCAGGTTAGCGAAATCTTTATATCTAGGAGAGATAAAACCCGCATCAATTCTGTGAATAGCTACTTGGGCCCCGCAAATTTGTTTTATCTTGCTTGACAACCCATAATGGTCGGGGTGGATATGGGTGATAACTACTTTTGTGATGTCTCGAAGCTTGAGATTTGCCGCTTTTATCCCTTCCTGGAGAGCCCAGAGGGATTCCTGGCTGTCCCAGCCACTGTCAACCAGTATATGACCATTACTGCCTTCAATTACATAAACATTGGTATACCATGATGCATCCCCAGGACAAGGACTTTTTATTTGATGAACACCGTTTAATACCTGCATTGTTTCATCCCCTCTAAATTATACAACGCCTTTTTGCCAGGGTATTGTGCAGTCCCTCTTAATTCCTCCTCTATCCTGAGGAGGCGATTGTACTTAGCCAGTCTCTCGCTGCGACAAGGGGCACCAGCTTTAATGAGTCCGGCATTGCTAGCTACCGCCAGGTCGGCAATAGTAGTATCTTCGGTCTCACCAGACCTATGGCTGATAATGGTTGTCCACCCGGCCTGCTGTGCTCTTTTGATAACAGCCAGGGTTTCACTGAGCGTGCCTATCTGATTTGGCTTAATAAGGATCGAATTGGAGGCCTTTTGGGCAATGCCATTTTCCAGGCGCTCCATGTTGGTAGCATAAAGGTCATCGCCGACAAGTTGAATCTGCTTTCCTAGTTGAGCAGTGAGCAACGACCAGCTTGCCCAGTCATCCTCAGCCAGCCCATCCTCAATGCTGACGACAGGGTAATCCGAGGCTAACTTGACATAATAGTCAATCATTTCTGTGGAACTGAGGGTAACGCCTTCTTGGGAGAGGACATATTTTCCATGAACACTGTGATGCTTCCCTCCCTGGTAGAAAGTGCTGGCGGCTGGGTCCAGGGCGATAAATAAGTCCTGGCCAGCTTTATAGCCAGCCATGTCGATGGCTGCTAGTATCAGCTCCAGCGCATCTTTATTAGAAGGGAGCCGGGGAGCAAAGCCACCTTCATCTCCCACATTGGTGCTTAATCTCTTATCTTCCAGCACTTTGCGCAGGGAGTGGTATACCTCGCTGCTCATTTGCATGGCTTTGTTGAAATTGGCAGCGCCTACTGGCATTATCATAAATTCCTGAAAATCGGTAGAACCTGGGGCATGCTTACCCCCATTTAAAATATTTAACATGGGGACAGGCAATAGGTTAGCTCTTGTCCCTCCTAAATAACGGTATAAAGGAATACCCTGGAAGCTAGCTCCGGCCTTAGCTACGGCAAGAGACGTCCCCAGTAAGGCATTAGCCCCGAGCCGAGCTTTATTAGCAGTGCCATCAAGTTCAATTAGTCGCTGGTCAATAGCTGCCTGCTCTAAAGCGGACATGCCTGCTATTGCTGAGGCAATCTCACTATTGACGTGTTCTATGGCTTTTAGAACACCGAGCCCCCCATATCTACTTTTATCACCATCCCGAAGCTCCACAGCCTCATATTTCCCGGTGCTTGCTCCTGAGGGGACGGAGGCGACACCTGCGGTGCCATCAACCAATACCACCTCCACTTCTATGGTAGGATTGCCCCGAGAATCGAGAATCTCTCTGGCTTTTACACTTTCGATACTTGCCATTTCCCTTCCCTTCCCGTCATTGCGAGCACCTGAAAGGTGCGTGGCAATCTCTGGGGTTGCAGAGCTTGGTCCTTGCTTATACTCAAGACGAGCTCCCCAAGGCAATCTTGTAATCTTTGTCTCTCTTGGTCAAGGAAATTGCTTTATCCACCGCCTCAGTAGCACTCTGAACTTTGATTATTGAATCATCCTCTCGCCCATTTCGTGACAGCGACCAGGTATTCAAACCAATGACGGGGATTCCACTCTTCAGAGCATAAGCAATTTCGCTTAGCGTTCCATAACTTCCGCCAATGGCAATCACTGCCTGAGCCGACTTTACCACCACTACATTTCTGGCCTCACCTATGCCAGTCACCACGGGAATATCTACCCAGGGGTTTGCCATGCTTGAATCTTGTCCAGGTAAAATGCCGATAGTCGAGCCACCTTTTGACTTAGCTCCGCGACAAACAGCTTCCATCACACCACCCAAGCCACCGCATACTACAATGGCACCCCGCTGGGCTAACAATTCACCCACGCTCTGAGCCAGCTTAGCTTCCTCTGGGGAGCAGGAGGAATCCCCGATAACAGAGATAATCATTTCGTAGCTTAGTATATTATATTATCACACAGCCCTGAGTCCCTGCGAATTGCATTGTAGCACGATTTCATCCCGCAGAGGAAAACATGAAAGCTATGAGGGATTATCGAACGAACCGCCCTTTTGTGCAGAGCTAGGCCGATGGTGGAGAAAAGACACTATTGCCATACATAGGACTTGTGCCTGTGTTCTACCCATTTATCTAGTCCAAACTTTTTGATCGTCCTTAAGTTCTGTCGGGGAGAATCACCGTGAATTGCTCTCAAAGCCTCAAATCTCCGGCAGCTTTCAAATTCAGCGCATTGCCAGCAACCGTCAAAGCCTTTCTTCAGGCAGCATTCTAGAATCCCACAGGAGAAAGTGGCGCACCCTCCACCTACTCGACAAGGACTGTTACATTGTAGAGCGACTATCGATTCTAGAACTTCACAACACTCCTCATAGTGCTCAAATTGCTTGACAGTGTCGAATTGCATCGCCGAACTGCTTTTAATAGTGGCATATTTACCGAATTCCATGTTGCGAAATTCGCTTAATAATTCTCTTGCCAGATCTGAGGCTCTGCTACGATAGCGAATGCAGTCACCACAATATAATCCACAATATGCGGTTAGTTCAATTCCTTCAGTCATGTACAATGAACCTCCTATTTTAAGTTGAACAATAAATATCTATGATCAACCATCGAACCTGATACCGCTGATGGTATTTTACAGAACATAGTTATGTGCTTGCCACCTCCAATTCAGTGCGACTAGTGCCTGCCTGAGATGTTGCCAAGAGAGCCTACCAAAGACCATCAGTCATCTTCACTATAAGCTTGCGGCCGAATACCGGACCAGCTCCACCGCTGTACTCAGCTACTTCGGCAATGAGTTCCGGTGTAACTTCCTTTTTGAGTAAATCGCGAACCTCCTGTCTTAGTTTTTCTTCTTCCGGTGTGAATCCAAAATCCATATCATTCCTCCCGTGTTATGCCCGTATGCCATCAACGCGGAGCACTTCAGCCCGCATCCGAACATTCTTAAGCCTCTAATCTTCCATCACCACTTCACCTTAGAAACAAAGAGCATAATACAAAACGTCAATATTAGGTTTTTAAATCACGACTTAGCTCCGGAAGGTAGGCTTACGCCTGTCTACGAAAGCCTGTATCCCTTCTTTTCCATCTGGGTGCTCCGCACAACTGCAAAGTCCCAATCGCTCTCGCTCAATTTGTGCTTCGAAGGCAGTATTGAATGAATCCGTAAGCAGTTGCTTCGACCACCCGAAGGAATTGAGCGAGCTATTGCTCAATTCGTGAGCCATATTCACTGCTTCCTCCAGAGCATGCCCATCATCTACAACTCTGGTCACCAGTCCCCAGGTCAATGCCTTCTCAGAGGAAATGGGAGCATCAAATCCAGCTATTTCCAAAGCGCGTGCCAAGCCCACAATCCTCGGAAGCGTGAAGGTGCCTCCACCATCGATGCAAAGCCCGTTTGATGTATAAGCTTGCCTCAGAGTAGCAGACCGAGCCATGATGCGAAAATCACAAGCTAGCGCCAGCGAGAATCCACCACCAGCCGCAATCCCGTTAATGGCTGCTATAACCGGTTTAGGCATCCGGCGAATCTCTAGTATTGCCTGATGAAAACTCGCCGCCAACTTGTGAAAGGCAACAGAAGGACCAAGCGGGAACTCGGATACCCATTTAATGTCACCGCCGGCACAAAATCCTTTGCCCTCACCCGAGATCACCACGCCTCGTACATTGTCATCGACGGCAAGCATAACAACGTGGCGTGCAAAATGCTCGATCATATCATGATCGAAAGCATTGAACACTGCCGGACGGTTTAGAATTAGTTTGGCTATCCCGTCATCCTGTGTAATTGTCATTGAGTCTGACATATTCTTAACCTCCTTTTTCACGTCTCTACTTTGCTGTCACCACTTGATTTTAAAAATAATTTCACAGGTCCCATTGCAGTTACTGGTGCCTTTCTCGTTTATCACCTCTCCATCAAGTCCCATAGCCTGGCACCAGGAATCGAATCTCAGCTTTGCTGCACACTGGTGAATAGCTGTAGTTCCCGCCTTACTCACCATCTTATGGACATAACATTCCAATACATGCCCCACGAATGTGTTATTGTTCACCACCTTAAACTCATACTTGTGTTCTTCGGGGAAATAGAGAAGAGAGGCAATCTCCATCAATGCTTGTAGGTCCTTTATATTCCTGACGTCACCAAAGCCGGTCTCGGTTAGCAGTTGTTTTATTTCCGTTCTGGCTATGGACTTGACTACGGCAAGATTCAGTTTGGTGGCAGTATCGAAGCCAAATTGCTCCACTGATTTTAGAAACCACCTGCCATCGTGCAGCAGCCATATATTGCGCAGCAGTTTTTCTTTTTGCTTTGGTGCCAGCTTAATTTTCGGTGAACTCATATTTCAGCCACCTTTCCAAATAATTGAACCTAAGTCACTATTTATCGAAATTAAACATGAAATCTCTGAAGCATTTCCCATCGGTGTGCATCATGCAACCTGCCATGGGGGGAGAAACGCTGTATTTTATTCCGAGTCCATCGAACCACCCACAAACTCGCTCCATGATGCCGCATTGGTATCTGTCAAGGACACCAAGCTGCTTCACCCCGTTGTAGGCGAAGCAATTTTTCCATTCGCCATGTAGGGCATTTCTTGAAGGAAAACTGTAGGTGAAATCCATAAAATCGCTTGTAAGTACGTTAAATGCTGTGTTTGTAATTATCTTCAGGTCTTCAAATGTTTCCACCTTATCTATACCCGCGGCTTTTTGAATCCGCTTTATTTCTATCGCTGCCATAGACCTGATGGCAGCTTTATTGATTTTGTTCGTCCTCTCAATGCCACATTCCTGCAAGCAGTGATAGAACCACATGGCGTCATGGGTCATCCAGTTCTTAATTAAGATTTCCTTCAACTCCTTTTTCTTAAGTGTCTTCATGTTCGGCGTTTCTCCTCTTTGCACTAGCCAAACATCTACAACTTATTCTCTCTTGCGTTCCTCCACCCGCAATTCCATGACGATATGCCCCCAGCCGCCACAGTTGACGCCGACATCAACACAACCTATCCGGTCAAACCGCATCTCATTAGGGTCCACACCGGCATAGAATAGCTCTTGTGCCGCATAAATCAATGTCGGCATGGAATGCAGGGCACCAAAGCAGATTCTTTTGGGACAGAGCTTGGTCAAAATATTGCCGGCGCCATCAAAATAGAACTTATCACCAACCTTATGCTGACTATTGCAGCCATGTGAGTCTACAACTTCTAACACAATCGTCTTGTTTAGCAACGCCGGCGCCTTGGAAATAACGTCCTCGTTTCTCGGATTTCCTCTGAACCTCTGCATTTCCTCATCACTGTAACCCAGGTGCTGCTGATAGAATTTCCAGACATCTTCGCTGACTTTCATCTCGTTTCCTCCTTTAATAACATTTTGTTATTAACAGCATAACAAAGCATAGTGTGCTTGTCAATAGGATTTATAACAATTTGTTATACATTTCAAAAATTTCTTTACCGTATATTACAAAATGTGATAAAATCCAGGTGTGGTCTCTCCCAGCATCGGCATGAGGATTCAGCAGGCCAGAGAGGAACTGGGCATCACCCAGCAGGAACTGGCAGCCAGGTTAGGCTGCACGCAGGCAGCCTTATCCAACTACGAGCTAGGTAAGAGACGACTTTATCTCGCCAATCTGGAACGAATCGCCAGCGCCTTGGGAAAACCTCTGAGCTACTTTACGGAACCCGCCGCCGATGAAGACGATACCCAAACCTGGGCCCGGTATCCTCACCGCTAAAATGCAATGCGTTAAACAATTTGAGTGATTGTGCAACCAACTGGGCTTCTGCTGTTCTCTGTATTTTATTCCCTAGGGGCATCTTAACTCCCTGCTTACTGGGCAGTTCTCTTCTTGCGCAAAATCACTCTGGCTGCTACTAAAGCGAATAAGCCCGAAATTAGAAGAGCCTTTCTGCCGTCGGGCATGGGACCCCAAAAGGCCCGCCAGAAGGAATCCATTACCTCGCTCAGACCAATGTCAGGAATCTGGAACCGCCTTTCACCCGTTTCAGGGTCTCGTTGGTAATACTTTACTTGATCATTCTCAATTGAGGTCTCCTGTTTACCCTCATAGTCCACCCACACATGTATGGGAGATGAATTAACCTGATAGGGAATATTTTTCGCTTCCAAAACAGAAGCTAAGACCAGAGCTCGGGCTTTGCAATCCCCCTCTCCTCGCTCCAGCACTTGCTCAATGGTAGGAAAATACCACGGCATGCTATAAAGCTCCCAATCGTGGCGATAGGATATTCTGGCCAGGACTGCTTTCTCTATATCTACAGGGTCAGAAGGAAAGTCATTCAGCATAAATCCAACAGCGCCAGGGTCAACATCGAAGTTAAAAAGCCTTTGGACACTAATGATGAAGTTTAGAGGATTGGGATATAACACAAAAATAATCCACAGTATAAACATCAGGGGAAAATATCTCCGAAAAACTCTTCTAAAAACATTCTCGGAACTTTCAAGACCGTCCGGCATAGCTGTAGCCTCAGTCGAACTGCTGGTAATATTTTTTCCTGCTGACATGGCACAGAAAACTCCTACTCGGGTTCGGGAGAATCAAGGCAAATATGATATTGAGCCGCCGAAATACCTGTTCCTTACTTCCTCCCGTGTTTCTCATTCTCTATCTGGCGCAGAGTCTTTTCGTCGAGGCCGAAGTGATGGGCTATTTCGTGGCGCACTATTTCCTCTATTTTTGCTTCAATTTCATCGCCAAAGCGGCATTGCGCCTCTATGGGCTTTTGAAAGATGCTTATCTTATCGGGCAAAACCAATCCGTACCCCCGGCCTCGCCTAGTTTGAGGCACACCCTGGTAAAGACCAAGCAATTGGGTGGGATGACTGTGTTTAGCCTGTCTCAGTTGCCCTGGTGTGGGCCAATTTTCTACCACAATATCAACATTTTCCAGTTTGCGCTGAAACTCCGGTGGCAAATTATCGATTGCCCTCGCGACGAGAGCCTCAAATCTCTCTCTCTGCATATCTAGAAATCACACATATCGCCCATGAGTGCACAAATACCTAGTATCATCTTACCACCCGAGCCGGCTAACGACAAGCAAATAACGAGCAACGGTACCATTGAGACCTGGCCCTGCATATCAATCGAGCTGGGCGTAGCACAACAGCTACTTGTTGCTCGCGAGCCATGAGATAAGTAAGGTGCCCCATCCTATTCCAGACCGCTGTCAAGGCGAGGTTTCCGTGTCAGATCATTCGCGTCGCAATAATCTGACCAAATGCTGGGATGCGATAATGTGAAGCAGACGATACGAATTGCAGGTCCGTCTCTGTGGTTACTCTGGTGATTCGCGTACGATTATGCTGTGTCACGGATGATGCTAAGGAGGCCGCGTCTATGCCTCATTATTGATTGATCTCGGCAACAGTCGCACTCTTGTCACTTGTGATCCTTCACTACAACATAGGTACATCTTCAGTCGTAATCCACTTCGATATGGTGCGCAGTGCCCTCGTTCTTGTTTGTCCCTAATTTCGGAAGGAATACTATGCTTTTACGTTACCTTTCGCCTGCTTTTTCGGCCCGAGGGTTCTTACCATCATGACTTCCTTGCAAAAATTCTTCGTAAAATCTATTATAGGGGCCCAAGGGTATTGACGAAAAATCTCTTTGCATTCATAATAGATAATACATCGTATTACGATACAAAGGACTACAAGGTATAGTTTAGGTTTTATGCTTTCCTATTCAATACTGCCGTGTCAGAGGAGGGTGATAAAATCGAGGACTGGCGGTTTTTGATTTGAAGGTGGACGAGGGATGAGAATTAGGGTAGGCTATTAAATTAAATCTGAAAAGGAGAGATGTTAAATTGCAGTGCCGGGGCATCAGAGGGGCTATCACGGTTTCAGCAAATAATAAAGAAAGCATCTTGGCTGCAACTGGAAAGCTGCTTGTGGAAATGGCACAGGCTAACAAAATTGAAATTAAGGACATAGCGGCTATTTTTTTCACCACCACGCCAGACCTAAATGCTGAGTTTCCCGCTTCAGCAACACGAGAGCTAGGATGGCCATCCAATTTGGCTTTGCTTTGTGGTCATGAAATGAACGTCCCCAACGATATACCTCGCTGCCTGAGAATTCTGATGCTTGTAAACACTGAAAAGAGATCTGAGGAAATCACACACGTTTACTTAGGAGAGGCGAAGAAGTTAAAGAATAAACCGTCACTATCAATTGGAGGCAACACATGATCGTAGTCATGAGAACAGGCTGCAGCCAGGATGAAATCAAGCGGGTCGCGAACAGAATCGAAGTCGTTGGTCTAAAGGCACACATATCACAGGGTATTGAACATACCGTTATCGGCGTACTGGGGCAAGCTTTCCCTGAACTTCGCGACACCTTGGAATTGCTCCCCGGCGTTGAACAGGTCATACCTGTGACCAAACCTTACAAACTTGCCAGTCGGGAGTTCCATCCCCAAGACACCATAGTCGAACTAAATGGCGTGACTATCGGTGGCAATGAAATAGTCGTTATGGCCGGACCCTGCGCTATAGAAAGCGAGGAACAACTTTTTGCCACTGCTCAAGCGGTCAAAGCAGCCGGGGCCACTGTACTGCGCGGTGGTGCCTTTAAACCACGCACCTCGCCTTATCAATTTCGTGGACTGGGCGAAAGCGGGCTCAAAATACTGGCACAGGCAGGCAAGGAAACTCAAATGCCCATAATCACTGAAGTTATGGCGCCAGACCATGTTGATTTAGTAGCCAAGTACGCTGATATACTCCAGATTGGAGCTAGAAACATGCAGAACTTTGTTTTGCTCGACGAGGTGGGGAAAACAAAGAAGCCCGTGTTGCTCAAACGTGGTTTGTCGTCCAACATACAAGAATGGTTATTGGCCGCTGAATATATCTTAGCTCAGGGAAATGAGCAGGTTATTCTTTGCGAACGGGGTATCAGGACCTTTGAATCCTATACCCGTAATACTATGGATATTAGTGCTATACCAATTATCGAGAAAGTCAGCCATTTACCCATTATCGCGGACCCCAGTCATGCCACAGGTAAATGGTATCTGGTACCCCCGCTGGCATTAGCAGCAGTAGCTGCCGGGGCAGACGGACTTCTCATAGAAGTCCATCCTAATCCTGACCTAGCGCTTGCCGATGGTCCTCAATCGCTCACCTTTGATAACTTTCGCCTCTTAATGTCCCAATTACTGCCCCTAGCCGAAGCTAGGAATAGAAAGCTAGCTACTCCAAGCACGAAGATCAAACCCTGAGACCATGGAAATCGAGCAAGAACTGGCCAGTATAACTCCTCAAGGGGAAACAGTCCTTACCATAGGTGTGTTTGATGGTGTCCACTCCGGACATCGCTACCTGCTGGAAAAATTGCAGCAGCGAGCAGCGGAGAAAAAGTTGCTTAGCGGAGTAGTTACCTTTAGCCCTCATCCCCAATCGGTATTACATCCACATAATCAACTACCCTGGCTTAGCAACCTGGAGGACAGGGTCAGGGCTTTTCGAGAATTAGGCATAAACATAGTCGCCGTGCTCACTTTCACTCCCAAGGTAGCCCAGCTAAGTGCCCAAGAGTTTATATCATTGGTTCAGAAACATCTCAGGATGCGTGGCATCATGGTGGGGCCCGACTTCGCTTTAGGAAGGGGCCGGGAAGGCAATATCAACTTGCTCCGCGCTCTGGGATGTGAAATGAAGTTCAGCGTGGAAGTTATCTCCCCCTATACAATCAATGGCGAAGTAGTGAGCAGCACTCTCATCCGCCAAGCATTAGGTCAAGGCGATATGAGAAGGATAGAACGGCTGATGGGGCACTATTTCTACCTGAGAGGCAAAGTCATCACATCCGACAAACGTGGGCGCGTTCTAGGATTTCCCACCGCTAACTTGGATATACAGCCACAACAAGCATTACCAGGCAATGGTATCTATGCTACTATCGCTCAGGTAGATGGCAAGCAATTCCCTTCAGCAACTAATATTGGCATCCGCCCCACCTTTGGAGAAGGAGCAAAAACGGTGGAAACTCACCTCTTAAACTATAAAGGTGATTTATATGGCAAAGAGATAAGAGTAGAATTTGTGCAAAAATTAAGGGATGAGCGACATTTCCCCTCTTCTGAAGAGCTAAAGGTACAAATCGAAAAAGATGTTCGAGAAGTAGAAGCAATTTTAGCTAAAGATTTAAAATGACTGGTACAAGGTTTGCCACCATATTAGAACGAGGAGTGGCTGAAATTATAACAGAGGCGGAGCTACTAAGGCTGCTGAACTCGGGGAGAATTCTGACTCTGAAGCAAGGCTTCGACCCCAGCGCTCCTGACATCCACCTGGGACATGTGGTGGGTCTAAGAAAGCTGCGTCAATTCCAAAAGCTAGGACATAAAGTCACTCTTATAGTCGGCGACTGGACAGCCCGAATTGGCGACCCCAGCGGTCAGTCAGCTACTCGCCCTATGCTTTCCCCCAATGAAATAGAGAGCAATGCTCAAACTTACATGGAGCAATTCTTCAAGGTAGTAGATAAGGATAAAACGGAGATAAGATGGCAAAGCGAATGGTATTCCCAGTTCACTTTGGATGAAGTAATTAAACTTACCAGCAAATTTACCATAGCGCAACTTCTAGCTAGAGAGGATTTTAACAAAAGGTATGGTTCTGGCAACCCCATATCTCTAACTGAGATGCTTTATCCTTTGCTTCAGGGCTATGATTCAGTAGCTATCCAGGCCGATGTTGAATTCGGTGGCAGTGACCAGAAATTTAATTGCCTTGTGGGCAGAGAGCTACAGCAAAGCACGGGGCAGCCTCCCCAGCAAATTTTCCTTGTTCCCCTCTTGATTGGTACTGATGGTCATCAGAAGATGAGCAAGAGCTTAAATAACCAAATAGGCGTTGCTGAGCCTCCCCGGGAAATATACGGCAAGGTAATGTCCATCCCCGACCATCTTATTGTGGACTATTTTGAGCTAGTGACCGACGTTCCTGAAGAGGAAATCGCTGAGTTCAAGGAGCAACTGAAAACCCGCTCGGTTAACCCCATGAACCTTAAAAAACGATTGGCTCATGAAATTGTAATGCAGTTCCACGGTAAACGGGCAGCAGATGAGGCACAAGAACATTTTACCCAGGTATTCCAGAAAAGGGAGATACCTAAAGAAACACGTACGGTTGAATTACGTGGTGTCCTTCGCCCCAGCGGTAAGCTCGAAATTGAGGTTCAGAGAGACATTACAAGCTTACTAGTTGAGGCTGGTTTAGCAAAGAGCCGATCAGAGGCAAACCGCCTGCTAGCTCAAGGTGCTATCGAGGTTGATGGAGAGAAAGTCAGCACCAGTCTAGTGAGTTTGAAGGATGGAACTATTATCAAAGTAGGCAAACGGCGTTTTTTGAGAATGGTCGATAGCATGAAAAGGGACTGGGAAACTGCTAATTCATAAAAAGGAGTTGATAAAAATGCAGCTGCGTGTTCCAGGACCAACACCTTGCCCGCCACAAGCCCTGCAAGCCATGGGGCGGCAAATGATAAACCATCGGGGGGGAGAATTTGCCAAAATTCTCAATTCAACAACGGAGAAATTAAAACAGATATTTCAGACTAAAAGAGACGTTTTCCTGCTTACCGCTTCAGGCACTGGCGGCATGGAAGCAGCTATTGTCAATACACTATCGCCGGGCGATAAGGTCTTATCCATCTCGAACGGAGCCTTCGGTGAGCGCTTTGCCGATATCGCCGAAGGATATGGCGCTGAGGTAATCCGCCTTCATTTTGAATGGGGGAAAGCAGTTGACCTTGATGCAGTAGAAAAGGTATTAAGGAAGCATGACAGTATCAAAGATGGCGATATTAAGGCAGTCCTGGCAACTCACAATGAAACATCCACAGGGATGACTAACAGGCTCGGTGACATAAGCGCCTTGGTCAACAAATTCGATAAACTTCTCTTGGTTGACGCTATCTCAAGCCTGGGCTGCATCAATTTGCCTACCGATGACTGGCATTGTGATATAGTTGTCACTGGTTCCCAAAAAGGATGGATGGTGCCTCCCGGACTAGCCATGGTTAGTGTAAGTGAAAAAGCCTGGCAGGCTCATGCTCAAGCCAAAATGCCACGCTATTATTGGGATTTTTCCAAAGCCAGAGATTTTCTCCAGAAAGGACAAACTCCCTGGACACCAGCCATTTCCATTTTCTATGCTCTTGATACCACTTTAGATTTAATGCTAAGCGAGGGACTGGACAATATATTCGCCAGACATGCTCGGGTAGCCCAAATAGCGAGAAATGGAGTCAAATCGTTGGGATTCTCCCTTTTCCCTGAAGAAGATTATGCCTCCAACACGGTGACGGCGGTGAACGCCACTGACAAGATTGACGTCCCTAAATTAATTCAGATACTCCGGGAGGAACATGAGGTAATCATTGCCGGAGGCCAGAGGAAGCTAGCAGGCAAGATATTTCGCATTGGCCATCTCGGCTCGGTATACGAAGATGATATCAAGTCGGTATTGGAGGCACTAAACAAAGCTCTACCCCGAGCGAAGAAGGGCTGACCAAAAGATGAAAATTTTAGTCGCTGACCCAATTGTTGAAGAAGGGCTACAATCCCTGCGTAGCTACGCTCAAGTCGATATCAAGACCAAGCTAGAGCCTGGGCAGCTCAAGGCTATAATTGGCGATTACGATGCTTTGATTGTGCGTAGCCAAACTCAAGTAGGGGCAGAGGTCATTGAATCAGGGACGAAACTCAAGGTGATTGGCCGAGCCGGAGTGGGCACAGATAATATCGATGTCGATGCCGCTACCAGGAAGGGCATTGTGGTAGTTAACGCCCCTACAGGCAATACTGTGGCTGTCGCAGAACATACCGTCGCCCTCATGCTTGCCCTGGCACGTAATGTGCCACAAGCAAATAGCCGCCTTAAATCAGGTAAATGGCAAAGAGAGGAAATGGTTGGCAGCGAACTCAGAAATAAGATACTGGGCATCATCGGTCTGGGTAATGTCGGCTCTGAAGTAGCCAAACGGGCCCAGGCCTTTGAGATGCCCGTGGTCGCCCACGACCCCTTTGTCTCTAAAGACTATGCCCGCAATCTCAAAGTAGACCTGGTGTCCCTGGACCAGCTTCTCAGAGAGGCTGATTTTATCACTCTTCACGTGCCGCTGACTCCGACTACCGAGAAATTAATTGGAAATAAGGAGTTAGCAAAATTAAAGCCCACAGCTCGGATTATCAATTGTGCCCGGGGCGGATTGATTGACGAGGAAGCAATAGTCAAAGCAATTAAGACTGGGAAAATAGCTGGCGCCGCCTTTGACGTCTTTACCAATGAGCCGGTAACAGACAGTCCTCTATTCAAAGAAGACAAGATAATCGTTACCCCTCATCTGGGCGCTTCTACAATTGAAGCGCAGACTGGCATCGCCAAAGACATCGCTGAAGAAGTCCTGGCTGTGCTTCAAGGACGATTTAGCAAGTATGCCGTTAACGCTCCACACATAGCTCCCGAACTAGTACCATTTATGAGAGTAGCTGCAACTATCGGCAACCTTGCCAGTCAACTAATGGAGGGACAAATAAACTCAACACACATCAAGTATAGCGGCGGAGTAAGTAACTACGATTGCAACCCTATTAAGACGGCGCTCATCAGCGGGCTATTGCAGCAAGCAAGCGAGGAAAAAATCAACCTGGTCAACGTTGGTTTTATCGCCGCTCAGCGTGGCTTGAAGATCAGCGAAGAAAAAGAGGCGACCTGCCAGAATTACTCCAACTTGCTCACCCTAGAGGTCAATACCAATGTAGGAACCACTGCAATATCGGGCACAGTTAGAGATAGCGAGATTCACATTGTCCAGGTTAATGACTTCTGGATGGATATCGTGCCCACTGGGGGATATTTCCTTTTTTGCGACCATCTTGACCAACCTGGGCTTGTTGGCACCATCGGTAACATAACCGGTAAAGCCGATATTAATATCAGCTCCATGCATTTATCCAGACTCCAGCCCCGGGGAAAAGCCCTCATGATTTTAGCTCTCGATGAACCACTAGGTGAAGAGCACTTACAGGAGATACGTGCCCTTCCTGGTATTTACAGTGCTAAAGCAGTAAAGCTATAGATAGCATTAAACTATAGAGCTAAAGAGCAACGATATATCTTAGTGTGCAACTAGGTAACAATCCAAGTTAATGTGACCTTTCGATTCAGGTTTGAGGGAATTAGAGGGAAGGGAATAACCGAGTCTTAGACTCGGTTATTCCCTTCCTGTGCTGTTGCCCTTCTCCTTCTTTTTATCCCCCAGATCACTCCCGAGGTAATCAAGCCAATCGCGACTATTATGACAATGATAAGCCACCAGGTGATGGTCCGTGATGATGTGAACTCACCGCTCAACCCAGCAACCTCAACCTCATACTGCCCGTAATCTATTTCGGACAGGGTGAAACTCACCTGCTGGCTCTGTCCGGCACCCAGTGTTACTGTTTTGGTATCTAATGTTTCTCCATTTAGCTTCAGTTCCACAGTATAGGTCTCTCCCTGTCCACCGTTATTGGCCACATTGGCTGTAATAGTGACGCTTTCACCGGTCTTGGTCACGAAAGTAGTTTTTTCCACACTGGGTATAATGTTTAAACCACTCGCTACAAAACTGGCAGGCTGTGGAGGAGTTGTCGGTTCAAGCTCAGCCAGCACGCCGAATATGGAGAAGTGGCTTATCGCCGCGGATAGAGTCAGTTCTGCTACACCACTCGGTCCGCCTGTCTCACTCTCCATCGGTACCCAGACTCCGTCAATGTCATCATAGTAAGCCATGGTTACGTCTAGAGCATTCGCAGGTAGTTCAGGGACACCCAGTGTCAAGAAAATATCCTTATTGAACACAGCACCGTTAGGTATGACTTCAATAGCCACAATCGCTTCAGTATTATCGGGAAGAGGAGGTCTTTCTTCGAGCTCCCTGATTACTATCAGGTAATGTGTCTTTCCATCAACAGTAGGTGCGTGAGTTCCCTGCTCCAGCAACAAGCTGTGACAGCCGTCGGGGCATAACCCAAGCAAGTCTTGCTTTAACTTGTCATTGCTGTAAAGGGGCTCCTCCGTGATTTTCCCTTCCCAGTCCACCGTAAGGTACTTAGTCTCGGTATAACCACCACCTCCTCCTCCATCACCTCCCCCACCCGACGAATCTGAAACCCTTACCTCCACATTGGTGGTGGCAGGATCGCTAGTGCAGCCGTGCTCGTTGGTTACTACTAGGGAATAAGTTCCAGCCATGGTCGTAGTGGCACTGGGACGAGTTGGATTCTGAAGTTCACTAGTCCAGCCACCGGGACCGCTCCAGCTGTAGTCAGTCATGCCATACGGGTTACCGTATAACCTTATTGTGGCTCCCCGAGAGACCGGCGAGTTGCTTGAAGCGATGGCTATGGGCATGGAGCTCACCGTAATGTTCACAGCATCCGGCACCGAATCCACGATGCCATCGTTTACCGCCAAGATGATGGTGGTAGTCCCTAAGGGAAGCTGTGCTGTCGCGTTCACGCCATAGGCCGTATTGCCGTCCCAAGTCCAGTTGTACGTCATAGGGTCGCCGTCAGGGTCGTAGGAGCCTGAGCCACCAAGGATGACCTCCGCGGCAGTAGCCGGCGGAGCTACGCAAACAATTTGGTCAGGACCGGCATCGGCTATAGGAGTTTGGTCTGCCAGCGTGAACAAATACGATAACGAGAAATCAGTCTTGCTCTCACTGAAGACACAGACCACTTTCACAGAATACTCGGTCAACCCGATGCCTTCTACACTAATCCATTCATGCGCAGCTTTGGGTCCAGAATAAGATGCGCCGGGTATCCCGATTTCCACATTCCCGGTGGCATAATCCATACCCACGTGTCCTCCATGGTTATCATGAAGGTGTATATCCAGTTCACTTCCCCCATATTCAAGACTTACCATTAGAGTGCTGGCTGCATTCGGTGTGGCCAGTGGCAATGAAAAAATCTCTCCAGTTCCCAGCTCACCGCTAACACTATTGGATATGACATGTCCTGAATACGCTCCTGGTTTAACAATCTTGAATAGACTCGTCCTCGGACCGATTATGTCTGCCCCTTCATCTCCATAGATACCTGCATAACAGACAACAGATAGTTCGGCCTCATCAACATAGCAGAGGGTTGGAGCTGGAAACGGGACGGTATACGTCAAGTATCGTGTTTGATTCGGTTCTAAGTCGATTCCACCGTAGGTTGCCACACTGAGTACTTCATCCTTGTATATGACTTCCAAAAGGACAGTCCCTGTCGAAGTTACCGGACTCGTAAGACAAATATCGACTCCAACTTCCGCTGTCCACGGTGAAGTTGGTTCTATGGCAGGTGGGTCAACTGTGCATTGGGGATTCGAAGGATCAACTGCATCGATACTGACTTCGCCCGTAATTTCTTCGGGAAAGTCTCCCATTAGGTCTAACGCAGCCTCATATGTGATGCACAGTGTAAGGACATCAGCCGCAAACGTAGTGTATGCATCAGCAGCTATATCTGTCAGTGCCAGAAGTTCGTTAGCAAACGTTATTGTTTCTGCAACAATACTTCCTATCGATGCCGTTTTGATCATCATTAACCCAGCGTGTTCAGTCACTGGACCTATGGGAATTCCGGCTCCTGTACACAGCCATCCTCCAGCTTTAAGTAAAAGAGCTCCACCCCAAACGGCGTATTTTGTTTTCGTAATACTGTCGCCAATCACATTGTACCTATAGATTGTATCATCTACTTGAGTTATGTATCCGTGGATAGCACCCGCAATCGCTGACTGAGCTTCGCTACTACTAGGGTTAAGGTACACAAGATCATCTTCTTGATAGCATACTTTTTCCATCCATTTACTAAACCGCTTTACTTGCTCTCTCATGCTAATCAATGTCTCGGGGGCAGGAGGTGACTGTTGAAGCTGTTGTATTAGTGCTGCGTACTGATCATCAAATTCCTGTTCATACGGAGTTAGGTATTTCTCTACTAGGTGGTCCTTTGCTAGAGATATTCCATTAGGGTCCTCCGCCAAATCTGCTATCTCACTGATAATAAGCTTTATCAAATCCTTTCCCCATAATTCGATTGCCTTTAGAGACACAAAATCCAGCCCTTCTATCATTGCCATCGTGGCATCTTTGGTCACATATGCGAAGTCCCCGAAGTCCGACAATTCTGGCGGCAGCTCTACGAGGTCATTTATAGCGAACAACAATAGACCTGTAACGAGGTCAACCATGTCAGCTTCTTCCTCGCTGACTACCTTAACCATGACTTCCGCGAGCGTATCTGCATATGCATCGAATGCCGTATGCACCATCGACCTCAATCCATTGAGTTCTGAGATCAGTAAATCTTGCTCAGTCTGCCTGTTAACCAAGTACGGATCTTTCGACGCACCCTCAGGTGAGAATCTGGAGACACCAAGATCATCAGTAACCTTAATGTAGTACTTGACAACTTCCGTATCCCAAGCAGCCACAGGAAGCACCACAATTTCGCTTATGGAGTTAACGATGGGATCGTAATTCCTCGAAACGCACTGCCACAACAGGTCTCCCTCTCGGCAGTAGTACACAACGAGACTCGCTATACCATAGGTGCTATCGAATGCAACGATTTCGAGGTCAATATCGGTCCCTGTCTGCCAGGAAGTGGGTGGCGTATGAAAAATAATAGGGGCTTCGTTCGGGAGCACGGCAATTTGATATGGATTCTTGTCAGGGTCTGTAGTGGGATCCCATGAAGTTGTCTGTCCGTCAGTCGCTCTAACATAATAATCTAGTCCGGGAGCATTGACATAGCTACCTGGCACTGTTGCAGAATATATGTCGCTGCCTTGTGGTAACATGCTTACCTGAACATAGCCCGTACCGGAACCACTGGTTCTTACATACAGCAATACATTTTCAACAAATGGTGCTGCTGCGTCAGTCACTTCGACAGAAATAGTCGGTGATGATGCGGCGACAAGCGATTGCTGGTGAAGTGCCAAGGTTTCTTCTGTCCGCTGAATGTTAGGAGTTCCGCCAGGGATATAAGTACATTGAACGAAATCGGAGGCAGCCCCGTCCTGCACTGTACATACAACAGTTCGTTCCAAACCATCGAAAACCGGATTATCCGTACGGTAACGAACGATATAAGCATCGGCAACCGCTTCACCTATGGTGTCGAGGATGCTCCGATAATCTCCGGTCACTGGAAACAGCAGCCCACCTGAAACGTCCCTTACACTACCGGTACCGCAATAGTCAGCCTGAGAAGTGCCATAGCCACAATTAGCGGCAACATGCACCGTAACATCGTTTGCCAGAATCATGTCAATCGTCGACTGTTTATTCCGGTCATCGCTATCCTCATCAGTAATAAGGATGAAGACCTTCTGGGTCCCCGGGCGAAAACTATAGCTCTGGATGGCGAGTCTGATTGCCTCAAAACCGTACTCATAACCCCCGTCGGCTGGCATAGTCCCAACCCAGGATTTGAACTCACTGACGCTTCCAGTGAGCCCACTGCCCATTAGCCTCGGGTGTCCTCCGTTAGCAGACTGGCCGAACTGCACGAGTCCAAGACGATAGTCAATCTCACTCGCCGCTAATGCGTCGGCAAATGCCTCGCAGTTGTTCTTGACAGCAGCGATCTCTGTACTCATACTGCCACTATTGTCGATCAGGAATACGATGTCCGCCATACGTACCTCACCACCCTCATCAGGCGGGACTACATCAAACATGTCCGTCTGGAGTCGGCCATCCTCGGTTACGGAGAAATTGTCCTTAGTTAGATTGCTGACTGGCTGACCATCGCTGGATGCCCTTACGGTCAGGTAAATGAAGGGGAAACTCTGTGTGTGCAAGCTAACCAATGATAGGTCAATCGATGGCTGCTGAGCTATAGTTGCCACGATGCCATCAATCACATTGCAGTCAATATTTAGTGTAACGCTACCGTACGTCTCTGTAACGCCACCTGCGTATTGGCGTATGCGTTGATGGTTCGCCCAGAGACTGTTGGATAGACCGTAGACATCCCATACCGTTGCTCCACTATTATAGGAATCGTAAATCCAATGAGCAGGCCAAATCGCATCTGGTACATTGCTGATGCCAGCAAAATCGTTGATTGCCGGGCCATATCCATAGACTCCTGCTAGACTTCCTTTCGCATGGATCTGGGCAGTCCAACCGGAAATGAAGGATTTGGCAGCATCGTGGCAAGCAGCATTGCTTGTGTCGTAAGCTTCTAGGTCATAATAGATGATTGTACCCGACCCATCCGCGGACGCAAGTCCGAGACTGATGGCGACATCGATAGCAGCATTTGCTTCGTTCAAGCCTTGGTTGTAGGCAGTAGCTGGATCATTGCTTATACTGCTACCACAACTGCCGCTCCAACAATCAGATTGTGGGCCTACCCAAGTAGGAATGAACTTCCAACCTTGCTGGCTTAGTTCTGATACGTAAGAGGCGGTTAGGGCCGAATTAGGGCAAGCCCGACATGAGCCACCAATATAGAGATTAACGACATCATAGGGACTGTGTGTTATCCAAGTTTGCATTTGGCTCAAGGTGGGTATCTCGCACGTATCAAAGCCCTGTCCAGTAAAAATCTCAGTTCGACTACCCAAACTTTGGGCATAGACAGGCGAGGTTCCACTATCAATACCTAGCAGCCCACCCAGCATTGCCCCAAGCATTACAAATACAAGTGTAATCCCAAAGATTCTACCTATCAGTTTGCCTTTTTTCATTGATGTACCTCCCTTGCGCACTCTTTTATGTTTACCTGACTCTTCGATAGATTCCGGACATACTCTTATCTTTCTCCCTTCACGGGACAAGCGATTCTTTCGGCTGCGCCTCGCGATGACACTAAGGGGCGAGGAAGATGGTAGATTTTCCCGTGGCAGAAAAAAGAGCCCAGTTCACATGCCCACATGTGCTGGACTCAACATGATGCAAATAAGAACAACCCTTCAACGCATTTAACCGCCGAACCTATATTCTTATGGGACTTTATACTATTGTACCTTCCTCCAGTAGAATTGTCAATACATGTAACTTAACTTTTCTTACCAATCGGGGTTGTTTTTTCTATTTTAATGGCTGATCTTTGACTCTATGGTTGCCTGGTCAAAGCAGCACCGAAGCTTAGGGCAGTCTGTTACCCTTTCTCATTCACGGAAGAAGAGATTGCTTCGGCTACGCCTCGCAATGACAGTTAGAGTCGAGGAAGAGAAAAAAGATAGCGAATGACACCAGAAGTCGAGGGAGAGGAGATTAATTAATCAGTCCAGAGGATTAATGATTAAACCAGCGGGGAGCTTGGGGTAGAAATAAGTTGATTTGCTTGGCATCCTGTCTTGAGCATCGGCAACGGCCTTGACCATCTCCGGCTGCGGAGGATTTAACAGGAAAGCTAATTGATATTTCCCTTCCTTTATCTGCTGGTAGGCTTCTTTCAAATCCACGGTATAAGCGACGTTTTCTTTTGAAGTGAGACCCAATACCTTATCCAAAATAATATGATTAAGAATGCTAACGCCGAACTCCCGATAAGCTTGGGACCTGTTACCGGGCATCATAGCCTCAAGGGAAATATCTTGACGCCTCCTTACAAACACTAATGCTCCAGCGTGAAGACCTAAGACTCCTAAGACTATGCCTTGAGCTCCATGAGATTGCTTCGCTTCGCTCGCAATGACAGAGAGAGCGAAAGGCTCGCAATGACAGCGGGCAAGGGAGTCCTCGCTCAAAGAAACAAATTCTAGAGTAAAGTAATTCTCAAGCTGTTTTTCCAGTTCAGCCAGAGCAGAAGGCGCTATATTACGCACTAGTCTGTGCAGAGGTAGAACAACAAGTCCAGGGTCAGAAAAGTCAACTAACTCCATCATTACATAATTAAAGGCTCCTTTGTCAGTTAGAGATTGCTTCGCTTCGCTCGCAATGACAGAAGAGTCAAAGGAATCAGATTGCTCCTGTGCTCTTTCTTGTTGGTAAGCCAGCGCTGTTTCGTAGCGGTGATGACCATCCGCAATGTAAAGGGGCTGAGAGGATAGAAACTGACTTAGCTCACGTTTGATTTCTGGGTCAGTTATCGCCCATAGAGTATGAGCTTCTCCATCCTCATCCTTTCCTTCTCCCATCGAGGGATAGAGAACTGATGTCTCGATAATGGGCTTAGCTCGGGATGCCTCAGATAATATCGAGGCAATTTTTCGCTCAGAACCCTGGTAAAGAGAAAGTAATGGGCTGAAGTTAGCTCGGCAAGCTCGCATTAATTGTAAACGGTCGCTTTTAGCTTTGGAAAATGTTTCTTCGTGAGGATATATGCCGCTGCCCCAGGGTTCGAGCTTGACACGAGCTATTAGCCCACGCCTCACCCTCTTTTCGCCTGAATACTCAAAACGATGGTCATGCAAATAGAAGCTGGATACGCTGTCAAGCTGAAGAACTCCTTGCCTCAGCCATTGTTGAAAGGTAATAGCTGCTTTTTGATAGCTATCACCTGTCGGCTCCAGTCTTTCAGCGGGGAATTCCAGGCGAATAGCGTTGTAACTACCTTCTTCGTAGTAAAAATTTTGCTGTTCAGGAGTGATAACATCGTAGGGAGGACAAAGGGCCCGAGCTAAATCTCCGACTATTCTTTGGTTATAGCATATACCTCGAAATGGAGAGACTTCCATCATTTTCACAGAGTTAAAAGTCACTGGTGGCTGGTGGCTGCCGGCTTGGTTTTCTCATTTTCCCGATAACTGCTTAAGGCCATCCCGCCAAGCTTTTCCCACCTTGGCCAGAGGTAGATCAATATAGCCCTCCACCACCAAGCGCTTTCCGCCAACTCTCCCCAGCAAAGTCAATGGCACCTGCCATTTTCTGGCTACCTTACTCAATTTAACTGCCGAATCGCCCGACATTGACACTACGACCCGTGACTGATGCTCCCCAAAGAAAGCAGAATCCAATCTCCTCTTCACTTTCCAGCCCTCGCCTTTAAAGCCAATATCACCGCAAATGCAACTTTCAGCAATAGCTACCAGTAAACCACCTTCGGAACAATCATGGGCCGACTTGATAACCCCCCGCTTTATAGCCTCCAGACAACAGCGCTGCACCCTTTTCTCCATATCCAGATCAATGTTGGGTTTCCCTCTCACCAAGCCATGTACCAACTCCAGGTATTCGCTAGCACCAAGGCCATTGTAGCTTGACAGTTGAGAGCTACTGGTTAAAGGAGATGACTCGCCCAGCAGAAATACCAGGTCACCTCCCTTTTTAAAAGACATAGTGCAATGTCTGTTTATATCTTCTATAATCCCCAGCATACCTACTATTGGAGTGGGATAGATAGCTTCGCCTTTGCTCTCATTATAAAGGCTAACGTTACCACTTATCACGGGAATCCTCAGTTCCCGACAAGCCCGTGCCATACCCTTTATGCACTCTTTCAACTGGTAATAGACATCAGCCTTTTCAGGATTACCAAAGTTAAGGCAATCGGTAATAGCTAAAGGTTCAGCCCCACTACAGACCAAATTTCGAGCAGCTTCAGCCACAGCAATCACCCCCCCGAGGAAGGGATCAACATAGCAATACCGCCCATTGCCATCGACAGTTAAGGAAATACCTTTCTTGGTCCCCTTGATACGCAAAACAGCGGCATCGCCACCGGGAGGAACCACAGTATTACCCATCGCCTGAGAGTCATACTGGCGATAGATACACTCCCTACTGGCAATATTAGGGGAAGCCAGTAAACGAAGTAAAACAGAATTGCATTGCCTGGGCTTAAGGTCAGGGACGATGCTCACATCGAGGGATTGGAGCTCTTCAAGCCATGCTGGCTTCTTACTCCGCTGGCGATAGAGGGGTGGGGAGACCAACAAATTCACGGGAATCTCAGCGACAACTTTTTCTCCTTCTTTAACCACGGCTAAGTCAGTATTGGTAACCCGACCAATGATATCGGAGTGAATTTCCCAGCGATCAAGTAGGGCTTTCACTTCCTCCTCACAACCCTTCTTCACAATCACCAGCATTCTCTCCTGGGACTCCGAGAGCATTACTTCATAAGGGGTCATGCCCTCTTCACGACGGGACACTTTGCTCACATCTATTTCTACTCCTCCTCCACCTCTAGCCGCAGTCTCCACCGTGGCACTTGTTAACCCAGCAGCCCCCAGGTCCTGCATGCCTACAATCCAATCAGTCTGCGCTAATTCAAGGCACGCTTCAATGAGCAGTTTCTCCAGAGAAGGATTCCCTGCCGGAATCATTGACTTCGCCTCTGGTTCATCCCCAAAACTACGCGATGCTAGACCAGAAGCGCCATGAATCCCGTCACGACCGGTGTCAGCTCCCACCAACAACAACAAGTTACCCTCACCACTGGCCCTGGCTTTGACCAGCTTATCTTTTTCACAAATGCCCAAACATAAGCCATTAACTAACGGATTACCGGTATACCTATCAGCAAAAAATACTTCGCCACCCACACCAGGTATTCCCAGACAATTTCCATAGTCTGCAAGGCCACCGACAACTCCATTGAACAAGTAGCAATTATTGGATTCAGTTAAAGGGCCAAAGCGAAGCGAGTTGAGCAAAGCTATAGGGCGAGCCCCCATAGTAAAGATATCCCTTATAACGCCGCCTGCCGCTGTGGCTGCACCCTGATATGGGTCAATCGCTGAAGGGTGATTATGGGACTCTATTTTCATTACCACCGCTTGTCCATCGCCAATATCTACTACCCCGGCATTTTCCTCCCCGGGACTCACTAAGACATTTTTGCTTCGGGAGGGCAGAAGCTTGAGTAAGGGTTTAGAGTGCTTGTAGCCGCAATGCTCACTCCATAACGACCCGAACATTCCCAGCTCTACTTCACTAGGCTCTCGCCCTAGCTGCTGCACGATAAGCTTATATTCCTTTTCGCTTAAAGCAACTTCATCCAGAATTTCCTTAGAGATATTCATTAACCGACTCCTTTCACCAGGATGTCATTCCGAGGAACAAATCATCAAGGGCGTAGTAACAATCTGGATCAGTCCGGGTGCTGGGAAAATAACGATTCCAAATTTCATACTGCAAAGAACAATGGCGGTGCTCTTTTACCGCCATCACGCCATAATTTAAAAACCTCTATAGCCTTCTAAACCTGGCCAGCAGCAAGCAATTCTGAAACTATCTCGCTGACTTCTTTGCCATCAGCTTTGCCTTTGAGTTGAGGCATAAGCTGGGACATGACTTTGCCTTTGTCGCTCGGCCCCTTAGCTCCAACTGCATCAACCACTTGCCGTGCCGCTGCCATGATCTCCGCCCGACTCATTTGCTCAGGAAGATAGCTCATAAGAACAGCCAGTTCTGCTTCTTCCTGCGCCACCAGATCGCTACGATTCCCCTTCTTAAAGGCTTCGATGCTCTCCCGACGACGTTTTACTTCCTTGGTAATAAC
>DATKVL010000322.1:0-5036 GCA_035530115.1 Dehalococcoidia bacterium
AGGTGTACTTCATAATCTTTGGCGCCCTATTCCTGAAGAGTTCGACGATTTTATTGCTAATCCCAAGGATAATGGCTATCAAGCTTTGCATACTACGGTAATGTGTCAAGATACAAGACCGCTAGAAATACAAATTCGGACTCATGATATGCATCGTGTCAACGAATATGGAGTTGCTGCTCACTGGCTCTATAAAGAAGGGAAAGTAGGTGAGCAGTTTAATGATGAAATAGCTTGGCTGCGGCAGCTTGGTGATTGGAGGGAGGAGCTTGATAGTGAAGAATTTCTGGAATCTATTAAAACCGATGTTCTTGTGGATCGAGTGTTTATATATACTCCTAAGGGGGAGATAAAAGAGTTGCCCAGGGGCGCTACTCCTCTAGATTTCGCCTTCCGAGTTCATACGGACTTGGGCTATAGATGTATTGGAGCTAAAGTGAATGGAAGGCTTGAACCCTTTAATTATACTCTTAAGAATGGCGATGTGGTGGAGATTATGGCCAGCAAGGGAGATAAAGGCCCGAGTTTGGACTGGCTTAATCCCATGCTTGGCTATATTAAGACGTCTCACGCGCGAAGCAAGGTTCGGCAATGGTTTAACAAACAAGAACGAAGTCAAAGTATTGAAACCGGCAAGCAAATTTGGGATAGGGAGCTTAAGAGGTTAGGCATCGGTTTGCCCAGTGTTGACGAAGTAGCGCATCTACTTGACTATGACGGCGCAGATGACCTTTTTGCCGCCTTGGGCAGTGGCAGCATCAACTCTTCTCAAATAGTGCTTAAATTAAGCGGGGATTTGGAGCCAACTGAAGAGGGGGTTGAAGTTCTGCCTCCGCGGAAGGTCAGCCCTGTAAGTATTAACGTATTGGGTGTGGGGGACTTACTTACTCGTTTGGCTAATTGCTGTCATCCCTTGCCTGGGGATAAAATTATTGGATATATTACTCAAGGCCGGGGTATCACTGTGCACCGGAGGGATTGTCCTAATATTATCCATGAAGAGGAGAAAGAAAGGTTGATCAAGGTAGAGTGGGGTGATGTGGCGCAGGTGTACCCCGTTATGATTCAGGTTGATGCTTGGGATAGAGTTGGCCTTGTTCGGGATATTAGTGCTATTATAGCAGAGGAAGGGATAAACCTTGGCGAGGTAAGCATGGGCAACCACCAGGATGGTAGTGTCACATTGCATTTTACCTTAGAGGTTAAAGGTGCTGCTCAGCTAAGCAAAATAATGTCTAGGATTTATTCAGTGTGGAACGTAGTCAGTGTAACGAGAAAGGGGGAAATAAGTGTCAACTAGCAAGCAGAGTAACAAAGTAGCCAGGACAGCAGAGAGAAAGCGGTTACGGAATCGCTTGGTGCGCCGTAGTCTTAAGACATATGTAGGTAAAGCGAAAAGTTCAGCTGATGCCGGGGAAGAATCGGCATATCAGAAAACAATGCTGGCTATAAGTAGTATAGATAAGGCAGTGAGCAAAGGGATTATTCATAGAAATAAAGGCGCCAGACTTAAGTCTCGCTTAATAGAAAAGCTAAATAAGAAGTAGTCAACTGATAATCGATGGCTATTAAGTCGCTTTCGCCAAAGCAGGAACGAATTATCAACTTTGTCACCGAATTTTTGCATGATAAAGGTTATCCTCCTACTATTAGAGATATTGCTGCTGGATGTGGGATAAGCTCCACCTCGGTGGTAGCTTATAACCTGAACAAATTAGAGCAAGCAGGATATATTCGCCGCCACAGTGACATATCTCGGGGAATCAAGTTCTTGACCCCACAGCAAAAAGGAGGGAAACTCGTTTATATTCCCATAGTGGGGGTAATAGCTGCTGGTGAGCCTATTCCTGTGCCTGACACAGGAACTATGATTCCCAATGAGGGATTGGAAGTCAGTGAGGAATTAGTTCGAGGCAAGCAAGATATTTATGCCCTTCGAGTGAAAGGCGACTCCATGTTAGATGCTTTAATAGGGGATGGAGACATAGTTTTAATGGACTATGTGAGCAGTGCTGAGAATGGTGATATGGTGGCGGTCTGGCTTAAGGAAGAGCAAGAGGTCACGCTTAAGAGGTTTTTCGCTGAGCCAAATCGTATCCGCCTAAAGCCAGCGAATAGTCAGATGAAACCCATTTATACTACTCCAGATAATGTCGAGATTCAGGGGAGGGTAGTGGCTGTGATACGGCGTATATCATAGGTGTTAAAATGCTGTTCCAATTCCAAGCGGTGGGGCAAGCTCTCTTTACTCAAGGATTGGTTTCTCCCCAAGGAGGTAATCTCAGCGTCAAACTTGGAGAGCATCTAGTTATTACCCATCGGGGCAGCCTGTTGGGCTTCATTCAAGAAGGGGATTTGGTGGAGACGGGGATAAGTAAGAACAATCGGGCTACACCCTTGGCTTCAACGGAGCTGGAAGTTCATCGCTGTATCTATAAAAATACCTCGGCATTGGCAGTGGTTCATGCTCATCCGCCCTATGCTGTTGCTTTGTCCTTCATGGAAAAGGAGATTGTGCCCCGCGATGTAGAAGGGCAGGCTTTGTTGTCTAAGGTGCCTATCTTAAGTGCAGAAATGGTGGCGAAGCCGGGAGAACTTGCCGATGAGATAGCCAGGTTGATGGGAGAGCACAGAGTGGTTTTAGTGCGAGGGCATGGAACTTTTGCTGCCAGCCAGTTGTTAGAGGAAGCCTATTACTATACTGTTGTCTTGGAGCAGAGTTGTCGCCTCCTCTACCTGCTCAAGGCTTTGCAGGTAGATCCTGAGATAACTCCCGTTTAAGAAATTCGGTTATGCCGTTACGACTTTAGGGGAAACTAGGTAATACCAATCAGGGTATTTAGGATTTCTTCCTAGCATCACTTCGGCGAAGAGCTTTTGTAATTTGGCGGTCATTTTGCCAATCTCGCCCGTGCCTATAGGGCGATGGTCGATTTCCAATATGGGCGCGATGTTGGCTGCCGTCCCGGTAAAGAAGCATTCTTCAGCCACATAAAGTTCGCTTCTGTCAACTTGCCTCTCAATTGTATCTATGGCTAACTCATTTTTAGCTAATTTTATGACCGTGTCCCTGGTGATGCCCATGAGGATGTTGTCGGATGAAGGAGGAGTTATCAGTTTCCCTCCTAAGATGAGAAAGATATTCTCACCACTGCCTTCGGAGACATGTCCGTCCTGTGTTAGCAATATTGCTTCAGCAAAGCCATTTTCCCAGGCCTCGGTTTTAGCTAATGCGCTGTTTACATAGATGCCACAAATCTTGCCCCGAGGTGGGATCATGTTATCATCCACGCGACGCCACGATGAGGTGCAGCAGCGAACACCATTTTCTATATCAAGGTAGGGGGGAAGCGTGGTAACGATGATAAAGAAATCATCCTCCAGGTCGTGGAGACGGACCCCTAGAGTTTCGGAGCTTTTATAAGCTAAAGGACGGATGTATACGTCTTCTTGGTAGCCACTTCTCTCCAAAAGCTCCTTGGTCAATTGGCAAAGCTCAGCAACGGAGTAGGAGAGATTTATTTTTAGGATGCGGCAGCCCTCAAGCATTCGTTTATAGTGGTCTTGGACCCTAAAAATGCAGAATCTTTCTTGCTCACTATCCCAGTTTCCTCGGATGCCCTCGAAGCAAGCGGTGCCGTAGTGGAGGGCATGGGTCAGGATTCCGATTTTGGCTTCAGGTAGTGGCATAAATTGTTTGTGGAAAAAGGCATAATCCGGCATCTTTCTCCTTTCTATTATAGGTAATGGTAGTCAATTATACTTCGTATTGTAAGCCCAAAACAAGCCCCTCCGCTATTCTAAGCCTTTGATTTATCAGGCGAGGATAAACCTCGCCACTACATTCATTTGTAGGGGCGGGGCTCGTCCCCGCCCACTTTTTGTCATTGCGAGCCCTTCTCCTCACGTCATTGCGAGCACCTGAAAGGTGCGTGGCAATCTCTGGGGATTGTGGAGCTTGTTTCGAGCGTAAGCGAGGAATGTCGGAGCCCCGGCGCTATCACTCAGGGTGACACTTAGTTGCTCTCAGAAGAAATGCCGTTGCCTGTTTTTATCGCCGTTGAGCCGTATTTACTTCGAATTTTGTCTATAGCTTTATCCAGTCGCTCCGGCTTTTCCGTCCCGGAATCAAACATAGGGAGTTGTTTCTCCTCGCCAACCAGGCTTGATATTCGAATACCTATGAGGCGTATTGGGTTTTTTTGTTGTGCCAGAGCTTTATTCAGCAACTGCTGAGCTGTGGCAAAAACAACCTGGGTAACGTCGCTGGCTTCTTTTAAGATGACCTGGCGGGTGATTGTCTTAAAGTCGGCATACCTCAGTCTTATAGCTACACATTTTGCCCTTTTATTTTGACTTCGCAGCTCCTGGCAAACTTCCTGGCATAAATTGTGAAGGTTAGCCTCAAGAAAATTGCGATCCAGGGTATCGCGGGCAAAAGTAAGCTGCTGGCTAATGGATTTAGCTTCGCCTGGCGCTTCTACCTCCCGGTCATCTATTCCCCTGGCATAGCTATGAATCACTGCTCCAGTCGCTCCGAACTGTCTTTTTATCGTGCCCAAAGGAAGGCTGGCTAATTCTCCTATTGTGGTTACTCCCATCTCTTTTAATGCCTGCTCCGTTTTCTTGCCCACCCCGGGTAATTTAGCTATGGAGAGTGGATTGAGGAAAGCCTGTTCCTCCCCCGGGGCTATCTGGAGCAGCCCATCGGGCTTACATAGGTCGGAGGCGATCTTAGCTACTACCTTACAGATAGCGATGCCCACTGAAGCTGTGATCTTGAGCTCCTTATATATTCTTTCCTTTATAGCCAGTGCCAGTTGGCGAGTAGAACCATAAGGTTCTTCACATCCAGTGACATCAAGGTAGGCTTCGTCGAGCCCTAAAGGCTCAATATAGGGAGAAAAATCGCCTAGAATTCTCATAAACTTAGCTGAGGCATCTTTATAGAGAGAGAAGTGAGCCCGTATAAAAATTGCCTGGGGGCAGAGGCGGCGCGCCTTGGATGACGGCATACCGGCATGGATGCCGAAAGG
>DATKVL010000323.1:0-1188 GCA_035530115.1 Dehalococcoidia bacterium
ATGCCGCTAGCCAAGCTTAATGGTATTAACATTAACTATCAGGTGCAAGGACAGGGTGAACCTCTGGTGATGATAATGGGATTTACTGCCAACCGGAGTGGCTGGATGCCCCAGATACCTTTCTTCAAGAAGTATTACCGGCTAATTACCTTTGATAATCGGGGAGTTGGCAAGTCGGACAAGCCGCCGGGCCCTTATTCCACCAAAATGATGGCCGACGATACAGTAAGACTTATGGACCTTTTGGGGATTGAGAAAGCTCATACTATGGGCGTTTCCATGGGCGGCATGATTGCCCAGGAGTTGGCTATAAACTATCCCCAGAGAGTCATGAAGCTGGTACTGGCCTGTACCTATGCCAGCCAGGATGAAACGAGCGGAGATACCCTGGAACAGGCCAAATTCTTGCAACTAACCCCCGAGAAGAAAGTCAGTGCTATGGTCGGTTTGGCTTTTAATAAGCCGCTTTACAGATTCCCCTTTGCCCTCCTCGCTAGGGTTCAGACCAAGTTCATGGCAGCTTCAGGTACGGTAGGGATTGCGGCACAAAGTGAAGCTTGCCGGAAACACAATACACTAGAGAGACTACCACTAATCACAGCTCCCACCCTCGTTATCGTGGGAACTGGAGATAGAATCATCAAGCCCGTTTCCTCCGAGGTGATAGCCGGGAAAATACCCAACGCTAAGCTGGTCAGAGTTGAGGGTGGCTCTCATTATTTTTCCTTCGAGATGAAAAACGTGTTCAACCGAGAAGTGCTGAATTTTCTGAAGAGCGATGCTCCGTGCATTAATTGACTTGACACCTAGAGCACTACAGCCCTACCTGGCTTCTTAACGGACATGAAATTTTGCCTCATGATTTTTCTAAACGGAGCGGAATTGCACAATAGTCAGTTTTGTTGGGTAACAATTCGATGAAAAGTTGGCTTTATCTGCTCTGTGTGCTAGTTTATATGCTGTTTCATGGCTCGCTGTATTTTTCACATTGATTTGGATGCCTTCTTCGTTTCCGTGGAGCAGGTGCTTAACCCGAAGCTAAAGGGGAAGCCGGTAATCGTCGGCGGAGACCCCGAGCGCCGCGGCGTAGTTGCCTCTGCTTCCTATGAAGCGCGACCTTTCGGCATCCATGCCGGTATGCCGTCATCCAAGGCGCGCCGCCTCTGCCCCCAGGCAATTTTTATACGG
>DATKVL010000324.1:0-1241 GCA_035530115.1 Dehalococcoidia bacterium
GGAACTGCCCCAAGCCGAGCTCGCTGCGGCCTGCGCTGGCTTGCCAGAAGCCCAGCGCAGCGCGCTGGAACAGGCGGCCGCCAGGATCGAGCGCTTCCACCAGCGCCAGCGGGCGGAGTCCTGGGAATACCTCGAGGCGGACGGGACGCGGCTCGGGCAGAAGCTGACGCCGCTCGATCGCGTCGGTCTCTATGTCCCCGGCGGCAAGGCCAGCTATCCCAGTTCGGTGCTGATGAACGCGCTGCCGGCCAAGGTGGCCGGGGTCGGCGAGCTGATCATGGTGGTGCCCTGCCCGGGCGGGGAGAAGAATCCGCTGGTGCTGGCGGCGGCTCACCTGGCCGGCGTCGACCGGGTGTTTGCCCTCGGCGGTGCGCAGGCCATCGGCGCCCTGGCCTACGGCACCCAGACCCTGCCGCAGGTGGACAAGATCGTCGGTCCGGGCAATGCCTATGTCGCCGCGGCCAAGCGCCGCGTCTTCGGCGTGGTCGGCATCGACATGGTGGCCGGGCCGTCCGAGATCCTGATTATCTGCGACGGCCAGACCGACCCGGACTGGATCGCGATGGACCTGTTTTCCCAGGCCGAGCACGACGAACTGGCGCAGTCCATCCTGCTCAGCCCGGATGCGGCCTTCATCGATGCGGTGCAGGCCAGCATCGAGAAACTGCTGCCGCAGATGCCGCGCCAGGAGATCATCCGCACCGCACTGGAAGCGCGCGGCGCGCTGATTCAGGTCAAAGACCTGGACGAGGCGGCGGATATCGCCAATTACATTTCGCCCGAACACCTCGAGTTGTCGATCGAAGACCCGGTCGCGTTGACGAAAAAGATCAGGCACGCCGGCGCCATTTTCATGGGGCGGCAGACCTGCGAGGCGCTGGGCGACTACTGCGCCGGTCCCAATCACGTGCTGCCGACTTCGCGCACCGCGCGCTTCTCGTCGCCGCTGGGCGTTTACGATTTCCAGAAGCGCAGCAGCCTGATCATGGTGTCCAAGGCGGGCGCGCAGGTGCTCGGCAAGATTTCGATGGTGCTGGCCGAAGGCGAAGGCTTGCAGGCGCACGCCCGTTCCGCCGAATATCGCACGCGCTGAACGATGGGCTCGTCCGCCAATCCTTACTGGAGCGCTGTCGTCAACGGCCTGACGCCCTATGTGCCGGGCGAGCAGCCGAAGCTGCCGAATCTGGTCAAGCTCAACACCAACGAGAATCCCTACGGCCCGAGCCCCAAGGTGCTGGAGG
>DATKVL010000325.1:0-2131 GCA_035530115.1 Dehalococcoidia bacterium
CCAAGCAATAGGATACAGGTCGGTGACACCACACAATACTTAGACGTTGTGTCCGTTGTGAATCCCGAATATCGCAACCGTGAATTAATACTTTATTGCAAGGAGTCGCTATGACGGTTGAATGGTTTGGTGCTCAGATATTTGAAAAAGTAAAAGACGTTGTGTCGGGTAACGAAAAATCTTCGGCAGAGCGCATTTATAGAGATGCTAAAAAAAACTGTCCTGTCGGTAAGTGGGAACGAACGGGTACAGCACAAAAAACATGGAAAGCACGTAAACCTGGTAGTTTAAAAAATAGCATTGAACTCCACAAATCAAAATTTAAAGATGGAGGGTATATTGTTGGTGCTGGGAACCGGGATGTTTTTTATGCCAGTTTTGTAGAACTTGGAGTTCCAGCACATGGCATACCTAAAAAGTCGTTTTTGAGGGGCGCTTTAAAAAGAGAAGAAGGCAGATTTTGGAGAAGTCTTAAAAGGAATATTGGATGAGAGATTTATTTACAGGACTATACACAGAGTTTGCCTCAGTTCCGGCATCGTCATTTTACAATGCTGTTGGTGGCAGGCTTTATCTTGAAGAAGCCCCGCAGGGCACAAAGTTTCCATACGCTGTTTTTAGTCTTGTCAACAACTCGCTCGACCAGAACTGGACGAATAAATTAGAGGAAGCGACGATTGACTTTAACCTGTATTCGGATTCCGAGTCTGGGGCGGTTGAAATAACCGGGCTTTACGAAAAACTGAAAGACCAGTTTGACGATGTGAAACTCACAGTCGCCGGATATTCGCACTTGAAATTTAGGCGTGAAAACGCTTGGTTGAATAAAATGCCGTCTGATATTCCCAACAAATCAGTTTGGGCTTACACGGTACAGTATCAGGTTTTACTACATATATAAAGGAGTAATAAAATGGCCGTAGCAGCAGGAAATCAGGGGAGTGTAACCGTTTGGACGTCTGTTGGGTCGTCCAACTCAGTCGTAGGGGAGATGGGGAGCTGGTCAATAAGCGGCCCAGGCCTTAACATGATTGACTTCAGTGCTTTCGGTGACACGCGAGGAAGACAAAAGCCGGGCATGATGACCGCTCAAACCGTCACATTCGAGGGATATCACGATGTAACATCTACCGCTCAGTCAAAGTTGCAAACGTGGCTAAGTTCGGGGACGGCTATTTATGCGTCTTCCAAGTTGGGGACCGCGTGCTATCTAAGGTTGTGGGCAAATACTGATTCTGACTTAGAGCAGTACGGTTTTTGGGCACAAACAAGTTCAACGTCGTTATCTGTAAAAACATATATAACGGGGTTCGAAACTGGTCAAAACAAGGATGGTGTCGCAACTATGTCTTTCACGGCAGCCGTAACCGGTGGTAGCATGGTTTGGACGACAGCCCTCTAAAATAAAAGGAGTGACAAAATGTCTGTAGCAGCAGGATACAATGGGGCAATAAGGATTAAAAGCTCTGACGCAACCCTCGGCACTGTGGCTGAGATGGGTACTTGGTCTATAAGCGGGCCGAACAGAAACTTGATAGAAGTTTCGGCTTTCGGTGATACCGTGGCGCGTCAGGAGATTGGGACTTTAACGGGCCAGACCCTTACGTTTGATGGTTACTATGACGGCACGGACGCTGAGATGCGAACCATCGTAACGTCCTTGAGTTCGCGAACACCGATTAGGTGTTGTACTGGTGGGGGGCTTTTCCCTGCGAATTTAAGACTATACACGAATATAGCCGACGACCTGCCGGGCGCTGGGTATTGGGCGCTGTCAACTGCCGGCACAACGACTGCGACTATTTATATTACCGGGATGGAATTAGGTCAGAGCAAGGACGGTCTGGGAACAATATCGTTTACCGCAGCGGTGTCTGGTGACGATTTGAAATGGTCTACATCAACAGGTTAATACAAAACCAAGGGGGAAATTATGCCGATTGATTTAAAAAGCCTAACCGCACCGAGTCGTTTCTTTTGGCCTGGTGATAGTGAAGAATGGATTGATTTAAGAAACATCACGTTAGCCGAGTTCAAGAAAATCAGGGCAAGCACCGTCACGAACCGCGCTGAGTACCACCAGATAAAAGACGGCGACAAGCCGTTCAGGTACGAAGTCGAGGACACTGAT
>DATKVL010000326.1:0-5585 GCA_035530115.1 Dehalococcoidia bacterium
GGATTACGTGGCGGCCGGTTACCATCTCGGCCGAGGCAATATTCCGGGCGACATTAAGGTTGTCGAAATAGGTAGTCAAGGACCCTGCGAGCTGAACGCCGGCCTTGTAGGTACCCCCGTCGAAGTTTTTGAGGATGCCGATCTCAATCATTCTTCCACATAGAGCTCCCTGGGGGTGATGCGGCTGGTGCGGGAGATGGCTTTGAGCTTCTTATCGTAGCGATTAAGCCGTTCCTTGCCCCAGGCCTTGTAGTTGATGGTGGCGTGGCGGCCTGCGATGCTGGCCCTGTCCACAGTATAAGCGGCTGCCGACATGGCCAGGTAGCCAGTGGCGCCCAAAACGATAATCTCCTCGTGCTCGGCGGGGATGGTGGTGGACTCGGCGTCCAGGGTGTGCTTCTTAAGCCATCTTACACGGGCGTCTTCTCCGTCACCTTCGTCCTCCATATAAAAGTGGCCGGCCCAGTACTCGGTCCGCTGGAGATATTTAGGAGCCTGGCCGATAGGGAACTCGACTGACTCGATTTTGAGCAAGCCTGTGAGGGAGGAGATATCGAGCTCAGTATCTCCGTCGGTGGTGGCTATATCGTCCTGCTGCTCGATAGGGGCATGGAGGGAGTACTCCATGACAACCCTCTCAATGGCTCCGTCTACTTCATCGTCCGTCCAGCGGTAGTTCTGGCTGTCGGTGTCCTGGAGGTCCTCACGGACCCGGGCTCTCATTTCGGTTAAGTTCATAATCTCACCCCCACCTTAGTCCTCCCGCTTCGAGGGGGAGGAAGAGAGGTGCTTCTTCCTCCCCCGATCCGAAAGGAGGTTGAAGATGGCTTTTAGTCTCTCACTCCTGTCAACATGGCGGCCTTGACGATGGAAAAGTTTGCCAGTGATACATACCACTTGACCCTGGTCCGGGAAGCGTCCTTGGTCTCCAGGGAGCCGAGACGCTCGACCTGAATCACCTCGGGGCTGGTAAGACCGCAGACGGCGCCCTCTCCCATCTGGAAGGCGAAGATGGCCGAACAATCGCTGGACGTGCCCACGGTGTAGTTGTCCTTGACCCAGTCGGAGATGGCGACGGGGATGCCGTTATAGAGCTCGACGAACTCGCCGAGCTTGCCCTGTCCGACCTGAAGATTGGATCCAGCGGCTCTGGCTAAGGCTGCGATCTTCCTCCGGGACCGGCGGCTCATTAAGAGCAGGTCGGGCTTGCCCCCTCTGACCAGGTCAATGAGCTGGTCGATTTTGCTGAGGGCAAGAGTGGCGCCGTTAACTGCCGAGCCGAGGTGGTTGCCGAGCCGGCAGGTCCAGACGGCGGTGCTGTCGGTGTTGGTCTCGCCCTCGGTGGTCTTCCAGGTAGGCTCGGAGGCGCCTGACGTGCCGGCGGTGGTACACTCGTAACGGAAGCCATTCTCCTTGCCAGCAGTGGGGACGACGATGTCACCCAAGGAATAGGCAGTAGTGGCCTCCCAGGCTGTGCCCTTCATGGTTTTATACAGGCCATCGGGCTGCTTGGAATTCACGCTGGAGTCCCCGTTCAGGAAGGTGTTCTCAAACTCGTTCCTGAGGGCCTTGGCCTTCTGCTCGATGACGGCTGCCTCCAGGTCCTGGATATTACTCCGGGTAGCCTTGAGGAAGTTGTCGACATCGGCGTCTCCGCCAAGGACGCAGAGGCTGGCAGAGCACTGCTCGAAAGCCGGCTCAGAGGTCGTCCAGGTATCGGTGACGGGGTCGTACCAGGCCACGGTGGGCAAAGTCTTCTCCCGGTTGTACTTCAGGCTATTGCCCACGATCTGGATGAAGGGCAGCTCCTGTAAGATGGGGCTGTCCTTGACGATGGCCTCGATGATTCCTTTAAGCAGGATATCGGTCGAGAGCTTACTTGCTTCTGCTAAAGATATACTCATATTTCCTCCTTAACTAAATCCAAATTTCAAATGACAAATTTGGACTTTGAGCTTTGGTATTTGAACTTTATTAGGTTCCTCCTTTTTGCTGGATTCCAGCGGCGATCTTCTCCCTGGGGGTTAAGCCCTCAAGGGATATCTCGCCCCTGGCTGGTGCTCCCGCGGGGACCTTAGCCTCTTTGGCCTCAGCCTCTAAGGACTGCCTGACAGCGCTGGCGATGGACTGAGCCTTCTCGACCGAGGCGTCTATGTCCTCGATGGTGTCGCCGGCGATGATGTCCCGGGGAATAGTGGGATTGGCAGCCCTGACGGCATCGAGGTATTTGGTGACGGCCTGAGCGTGGGCTTCTTTGACCTGGTTAAGCTCGACAGTCGTGGATTCGAACCCACGCTGCGCTTCGCTTAGCTGGGCTTCCAGGTCGCCGATACGATTGCCCTTCTCGGCCAGGGCTGCCTCAGTGGCGGCCTTGGCCTTCTTTTCCTCCTCGAGCTGTGCCGTGATCGCCTCCAGGTCCCCGGGGGTGGAAACCTCATTGGTCCCTTCGACTTCGCTCAGGGCAGGGGTTTCCTGGGTTTCCTCGTTTTCGTTTTCCATACATTTCTCCTATTCCTCTTGAGATTGCTTCGGCTTCGCCTTGCAATGACAAGGGGGTGAGCTTATTATTCAGGCACTTCCATCTCCACGGCTACCGCTCTCTCTCGCTCCGCCACGTGTGGATGTTGCCCTGAACTCCTGATTCATCTGTAGTATCCTCTCCCTCTCCTCCAGCCACCTGTTGAACTCCTCGTCGGGGTCCTGGACGCCCATCTCGTCCATAGCGGTCCTCCGGCTGTGGACCCCCGCCTGGACCAAGAGCTGCTCGGTCTGGGCCTGCCTATCTATATCCTGAGGCAGGATGGGACCCCAGACCACTCTATGGTTCACTCCTTCAAAGTTCTCGTTCATAAACATTTCAGCCAGCTTTAATATCATGGCATTACGCTGGTGGTATACATTGGTCCTGATGGTGCGTTTTCGCACCACCTTCTGAATGAGGCTGCCGAGCTCAATCCTCAGGGCAGTGCCTGAGAACTCCTTCTCGATGCCTCCCCAAGCAGCCCGGGGCATCTCCGATACATCGTGTAAGGCACGGTATAGCAAATCGATATAATCGACATGAAGTCTGACTCCGCCACCTTGCAGTAAGTCCAGAAGATAAGCCTTAGCGTCCTCCGGTATGGTCCACAGGGCCCCGGGCTGGACCTTGATGTCCTCAGCTGATGCGATGTTTTCCAGGACGGCGATGGGATTTCCTGACAGCTCCAGGATGCGGGATAGCTGGCTCAAGGCTCGGTTAAGCTCCCGCTGGGGCTGGATGATGCTGGGGATATCCGATACGCCCCAGAAGTGTTTGGGGTCCCTGATGTTGGGGAAGATGATAAAGGGGATAAAGCCATAGGGATTGGGTCTGGACCCTATGAGATCGTTGTCCAGGTAAAGGTCAAAGGCCTTATCCGTCCAGAGCTCGGTTACCACCACATTATTGCGAGTTGCCCCTTTTCTGTCATTGCGAGGAGCCCCGATGAATCGGGGCGACGTGGCAATCCCCTGAGATTGCTTCGCTACGCTCGCAATGACATCACCGTAAAGCATCTGGATTTCATCCCAGGTAAGCGTGTATCTTGAAGCTATCCTCCAGACCCGCGAGGTGTCATCTCCAAGCCACCAGGCATGGATGCCTGAGACATCGGGGGCGGTGATATGGATACGCTTCTCGTCGGTATCCCATATCACCTTGTAGCAGCCGTCTCCCAGGATGGCGGTGTCAATCTCGGTCTCGTAATCGAGCTGCTGGAGGTTGTTCTGCTCATATACCTGGCGAAGGAGTTGCTCGGCTCGCCTCACTCTGGCTTCGATTGCTTCGCTATCGCTGGCAACGTCGGCTACGGGATAACAGGCGAAGCCGAGTCCCGGCATAAGGAAGCTGGTTAGCTTGTCTATGGATACCTTAGCGTAGTTAAAGACAAGCTGGCGGTGGCGTGACTGCGTGGGCCAGTGGGCGCCCTGGTAGAAATCAAGGTTGGAGCGATAAGCGGCGAGTCGCTGGGTGTCCATGCGGTTCAGATGGGATGGGTTAAAGTCAGTCATCTCCCAAGCCTCTTTTTGCTGCCCTGGGCCGGGATTGCGAAGCTTGTTCCGAGTGAAACGAGGAATCTCGGCTTCTGGCAACGACAGGGGGCGAGGCTGCTTCCACCACCTTCAGCCATCTCTGCACCGTTCTCGGGCTCACCTCAAATATGCGGGCAATCTCCTTAACGCTTTTCCCGTCCCGCTTCAACTCCAGCATCCTCTCGGCTCGCCTGCTCTTTAAGAACCTCTCCTTCCCCCAGGGCTCTTCTTTAAGGCAATCAGGAAAGGGGCAGTTAAGACAGGAGAAAAAGAGCTCACAGCCCTTATCTTCGTAGGGGAATTCCTCGGGCAATAAATCCCAGACTAATTTAGTTTCCATGATTGAGTATAAATTAGCACTTTTGTTCTAAAAGAGCAAGGGAGTTTTGTCCTGTTTCACCCTTACCGGCACCCTCTCCCTCTCCCGTCGAGGGAGAGTGAATACCCTATTTGCCTAGCCCAGACACCACCCCCGTGTCATTGCGAGCACCTGAAAGGTGCGTGGCAATCTCCTGCCCCACTGAGATTGCGGAGCCTGTTCCGAGCGTAAGCGAGGAATCTCGTTGAGTTTGCTTCGGCTTCGCCTCGCAACCGCTTACGCTCCTCGCAACGACAGAAGGGGGAGTCATTGCGAGCGTAGCGAAGCAATACCGTAGGGTCGGGGCTTGTCCCCGACCAGCTTTGGTCATTTATATTTTGTATTCACGACTGGAATTCGCGGCGTGAAGGAATCTCTGCCTTCACGATTGGAATGCTAAACAACACAGGCGAGGATAAACCTCGCCACTACACACCTCGAAGGGAGACCACACCCCGCCAGGCGGGGATGAACCCCGCCACTACACCCCCGACCGTAGGGGCGGGTCTTGTACCCGCCCTTTTTATACCTCGCAATGTTAGGCATATTGACAAAAGCAACCTGGCGGTTATAATAAAACTAAGCTATTTTGGCAAATTTCTTAATTTACCTATTGACAAAATAGCTATATAGGTTTAAAGTGAAAGGTTAGGTAGGCCTGAGCCTATTATTATGGCTTTTGGCGTGAAATTGAAGTTTGGTTGAACTTTAATAATTGAATATTGTTCGATGACATTTGCCTGTCATTCTGAGCCAGGCCTGATAAATCAGGCAACTACGGATAGCAGAATGACATTACTCAATAAAAATGGAAAGGAGGTGATGCCTATGGCAAAGTCCCGAAGCGAATCGCCATTGCGAGGCGCCAAGGGGAAGAGAACAATGCCTGGCCCGGGCAGAAGGCCTGACCGTATTTCTTCGCCCTTGAAGGGAGAGGACTAAGGTGAGGATGAAAAGGGCAGCCTGAAAATGAGGCGGGCTTAAAACTAGGTTTACTGAAGAAAAATGTTTCCAATGACTCGAGCCTCGGGGGGTCGACCCCGGGCGAGAGTGAAGATAAGTTGGATACCTATATAAGGAGGAAATAATGATTAAAGCAAGAGCGTGGCCAGCCAAGGCGATGTATATACTCATCGCTGCGGCACTGGCCATAAGTTTGATAATTGTAGCGATA
>DATKVL010000327.1:0-2750 GCA_035530115.1 Dehalococcoidia bacterium
GAAAATAAAGAAGTACAAGAAGTTTTTAAAGATTTGGGAATGGTTATTTTAGCACCAAAAGAAGCCGTTGAAAGAGGATTTATTAATTTAAAAGAAAATATTTCTGAATTATGATTTTTTATGTCTTAAGTATTCAAGAAAAAACAAAAAACAAAACCGTTAGGTATTTAGAAACGAGAGATTTTAAATATAAAGTTTTAATTCCTGACGTTTATTTTGAATTAGCAGAAAGCTATGGAGATAAAGCAATAATTTATGATACAGAGTTGTGTAAATCATACGTAGATTTTTGTGGTACTAATATTGAAAATGGAGCAGCAGTCGGGAGGGTTGCAAGTATTTTGAAAGCAAAAAAAAGCGGTGATATTAGTATTTGTTTAGATGACGATTACGGTGGTATTGTCGGAAGCAAACCAATAAATACATATACAAGAGATAAGTTAATTAAAGTTATTGAAAAATTGCACGAAATGACTTTAGAAACTGGAATTATATTTGGAGGTTATAGCGGTGGAGCAATGCCTAATACAAAAAAAAATATTATGCAAATTTGGATAATGGATAAAAGTTGGGAAGTAAACGAACTAAATATGATTTTAAACGAAGACGTCAATTTTTCAATTAAGAAATGGCAAAGAGGAATTGCTAATTTTGGATTAGCTACAATTTTAAGGAGTGGAGCTCAAACAGCAGAAATGGACAAAATAGATGGAAATACAAAACATATCTATGCAACCGATAGAAGTTATCGAAAGTCTTTTGGTAGTGTATTACAAGACCCAAATAATGCTAAATTAACTATTAACAGACACAATACAAAAAGAGGTGCTTTGTGGCATCACAGAATAAGTTGGAATAATATTTCACCTAAAATTTTAGATAATGGCATACAACAAAAAAAAAATATTTGAACAAGCTAAAGAAGTGGTGCAATTTTACCATCACACTCAATTTAATTAACACAGAATAAACAGAGAATATGGCAGACAAACTAGACAATTTAATTCCTTTTGAAAAAGGAGAAAGTGGCAATCCAAATGGCAGACCAAAAGGCAGTAAGAACAGAAGCACAATAGCAAGGCGTTGGATGGAAGTAAACCAGTCTTTAAAAAACCCTTTAACTTCTGAAACAGAACTAATGAGTCAAGAAGATTTAATGACTTTAGCTTTAATAAAGAAAGCAAGGGAAGGTGATGTGGCTGCTTACAAAGCCCTAATGGATTCAGGCTACGGCTCACCAGTTCAACAAATAGAACAAACAAATGTAGAACAACCCTTTTTCCCTGATGTTGATACGGACTACGGCGATTAGGAAAATACTCCGATTAAGGAACAGAATAAAAATCATACAAGGCGGTACTTCAGCTGGTAAGACTTTTGGTATTTTACCTATATTAATTTCTAAGGCAGCTAAAAGACCGCTAATGGAAATATCAGTTGTAGCTGAGAGCATTCCACATTTAAGGCGTGGCGCTTTAAAAGACTTTTTAAGTATGATGAAGTCAGGCTTTAGATATGTAGATAAAAGGTTTAACAAGTCCTTATTAAGATATGACTTTGATAATGGAAGTTACATAGAGTTTTTTAGTGCTGATGATAGTAGTAAACTAAGAGGGGCTAGGCGTGACATATTATACATAAACGAATGTAACAATATAGAATTTGAAGCATACAACGAACTAGCTATAAGAACTAAAAGAGAAATCTATTTAGACTTTAACCCTGCTAATGAATTTTGGGTACATACTGAGTTAAAGAACGAACCAGACACGGACTTTGTAGTTTTAACGTATAAAGACAATGAAGCGCTTGACAAGGGGATAGTAAGGGAAATTGAAAAGAATCGCTTAAAAGGGCTTACAAGCAGTTATTGGGCTAATTGGTGGAACGTTTACGGACTTGGCGAAATGGGAAGTCTGCAAGGCGTGGTCTTTAGCAATTGGAAACAAATAGATACGATACCAACTGAAGCCAGGCTCTTAGGCTATGGGGTTGACTTTGGTTACACAGCAGACCCTACAAGCATAGTAGAGGTTTACAATTACAACGGGCAAAGAATCTTAAACGAAATCTGTTATCAAACAGGCTTAGTAAATACTGAAATAGCTAAAAAACTACAAAAGAACATAATAGCTTATGCTGATAGTGCTGAGCCTAAAAGTATAGAAGAAATAAGAAGGACAGGTCAGTTGATTAAAGGAGTAACAAAAGGACTTGATAGTGTAAACTTTGGCATTCAGATTATGCAATCACAAGAATACTTAGTAACTAGTCAAAGCACAAACTTAATAAAAGAACTAAGGTCTTATTGCTGGGATAAGGACAGGTCAGGCAAACAAATAAATAAACCCATAGCAAATTATAACCACGCTATTGATGCCGTAAGGTATCACGAAATGGAATCACTAGGCAAAGGTAAAAACTTTGGTAAGTATTTTGTACAATAGCTCAATAAAAAAAGTGCAGCCAATAAGCTACACTCTTTTTAACATAAGAAAGATACTAAAATAAACTAAAAACAAGGCAAAGAAACTATTTTTAAACTAAATAACCAAATTTTCTATTATATATTATATGAAGGTAAAAATCAACAAAGACGGAAAGGCAAAAGAATTTAAGCTAATTAACAAGTGGGAAGATGTAACTATTGATACCTACAGCAAGTTAATGACCTTTACTAATGGCACTAAAAGTAGTGAGGCGTTAGCAACTTTAACTGAGCTATCTAACATCCCTAAAGAGCTTTTAAA
>DATKVL010000328.1:0-1250 GCA_035530115.1 Dehalococcoidia bacterium
TGGATGGATCTCAAGGCCGAGCCTTTAGAGTCCCAAATCGGCATTAGCGACGGAGACCTTATCGACGAGCGCGTAGAGGTGAATTTCACCGGCCTGGTCGTGGATAGACCGGGCAACCCCTACACCAGCGCTGAGAACGGCGGCGTTATCTACGCCAGCTACTACGGCGAATGGAATGGATACTGGTTCACCGGCGCGGCTCGCTCTCTCGAGCGTACGGTTACAGTATGCACGACATGTCTTACCTGGGACTTCCTGTATGTGGGACTCACTGTTGATGTAGAGGGCTTCGAAGCGTACCCTGACGCACTGAAGATTTGCGGCTGTCTGACCGCAGACAGCAACATCAAGCTCTTTGCCATTGACGCCTGGGATGTCTATGACATGGTAGAGAACGAATACGGGAGTGTCTGGACGTTTGAGGACTGCTATGCCAAGAAAGCTCCCGAGCCAACGGCTCCTGCCGACGGCACGGTCATCCCTGCCGACCCCTGCTCATGCTATAGCGGGCCGTTTACCCTCACGTGGGACACCCTGTGCGATGCCTGCTACTATGAAATACAGTTCGCGCTGGACGAGGACTTCACCATGCTGGTAGGGGTGAATGGAAAGACTCCTGAGGAGTTAAGATACGAAGTCACAGGAGATAACCCCAGCTACTCCATCATGGGAGGACCGGAGGGCGGACTTTCCTGTGAAACCACCTATTACTGGAGGGTAAGGGCCTCAAAGGCTGCCACCGAGCAAGTACTCCACAGCTGGTGGTCTGAAGGAAGCTTCACGGTTGCCCCCAGTATACTGGCTGCCCAAATCACTCTTGTCTCCCCTGTACCGGGAGCCACCGGTGTGGCCATAAAGAACGTGGGCTTCAGTTGGGACCTGTTAGCGGATGCCGATGCATTCGACTGGGTGCTGTCGAAGAACGCTGACCTGTCTGCTCCTGTGGAAAGCAAGCCCGGGTTGACCAGCGAAGCCTACACCTGCACCAAGACGCTCGAGTACGGCGCCACCTACTACTGGAAGGTGACCGCCTACAATGAGGACGCTGTCATAAGCAACAGCGCCGTAGGCACCTTTACCACAGCACCAACAGGTGCGTTCTGCTGTCCACAGGACGGTCTGTGCTTCGACACTCAGGCGGAACTCGAAGCGCACAACGCTGAGGCGCACCCAGCCCAGCCCGCAACTCCAATCTGGGTCTGGATAATTATCGCCATCGGCGCTGTCCTGGTGATTGTAGTCATAGTGCT
>DATKVL010000329.1:0-2355 GCA_035530115.1 Dehalococcoidia bacterium
ACTTCCTCTCCGTTAAGGTAGTTTGTAACCTTTATCGTGGGTTCGTATCTCTCAACTACCGAAACCATGTTGGGAGGATAACCCTTCATTACTATTATGCGGATTGTTTCTTTGAGCTTTTCCTTCGTACCCTTAAAGACAACCTCACTCATACCTGGAACCCACTGGCCGTTAGGTTCACGTTTGACTCTCAAGATAACGATGTTTCGCTTCTGAGTATCCCTCTGTTGAAATTCATCGTAGTATAAAAGTTTCTCACCAAATATCTCCGGTTGGGGATAATTAGTGAATAACTCCTCACCACCCCCCTGGGTGGAATCTATCTTATCAACGAACCCCTCCTTGCCAGGTAAGAGCATTTTAGCGTCGGCTTTGCAGATGTATTTACGCATAATGCCATATCTGCAATCTTCAAGATCGACCCTTGTGAATGACGGGTCAAGAACGAACTGGTTGTACATAAACCTCGCAAATCGAGTATTGGCGTTCCTGTCGTTATAAACATTAACAAGGTTCATACCAGTCTTTAACGCACCCTCAAAGGCGTCGGAAATGACGTGGTAGTTGTTCCTGTGCTGCATTGCCCATATACCCACATTGGTCATCTGGGACGCGGTTTCAGTGTCACCATTCTCTTGCGGATCGAACATAATCGAAAGTCTGTGCTCTCGCTCATAGCCAGTAACGAACTTGACGCATCTCCTCAATTGAGGAAAGGACATTAACTCCTTATTCCTTTTGGCGGCAATCTTCCTATCTTCAGCAGTCCACGGATTTCCGGCGTAAGCCATTAAGTCTTTCTTCACCTCAGTCTGCCACGGACCCCACGCCGTCCATGCCTGATGAAAAATTTCGTGTAATTCGTGCTTTCTATCCGATTCGTTTGACATAATCGTATCCGTATTCCTCTTTTAATGCCCGATATGCCGTTAATGACATGGCATCACTGTTCATGTAATCACCTGCTACAGATAAAGAAGCATATCTCATAGAATCTGCCGCATGGGCACTACCGTCACTTTTGTCCGGCTGACCTGTGAACACAGGGGATGAATCGTCACCCATTGCCCTGTTCCTTCTTTCATGGTACATTAAAAGATAATCAAGACCTAAACTACAATCTTTCTTATTGTACCATGCGTTTTGTAAGAATTTCTTCGTTCGCTCAATGCCATCCAATACACACATCTCGCGGGGCAAAACCTCAAAGTATAATCCTAAGTCATTGGCCGTCTCAAGAATTGTCTCGCCAGTAACGGCCCTTTGAGAGTTGTTGTCCACATCAAACGGCGCAAAGTGCTTACCGTAACGATAACCTTCATCCTTCTTGAACTTCATAAGCAGGTCATAGTATTCCTCTATTCCAGGGCCTGAGTCCTGGTAGTATCTAATAAAATTCGTCCTCTGACCAATCATTTGGAAGAACCATATCGCTGTGGTATAGCCGTTATCCCATACAGTGTGTACTGGATGACTCGGATGGAATTGAACGTCCATGCGATTTAAGTCTATAGCGCGCTTTATAGCAGGTGCGTAATAAGCTCCGTCAACGGCTAAACCGCCAAATTCCCCCAAAACCCTTATCTTATACTCTCGATGCTCAACCCCGTAATCCTTACGGTACATCTCCTCAAAGTCTCTACCAGCCACACCAGGGATAATTGTCTTGCCCTGGATGTAGTTAGGAGTATCTAAAACTGAAATGGTAATTACGTTATATTTGGGATCTTTAACGACTTTAGCAAACTCGCCTAACATCGAAGTTGGATTGCCAATAGCCAAAAACCTTACATTCCTATCGGTAAATAACGATTTAGCAGCCTTCCATATCTCATCGGGAATACCAGCGGCCTCATCAAAAATGATTAAGACGTTCTTGTTATGATAGCCCTGAAAGGCGGTGGCCTCACTTGTAACAGTCTCAGGCTTGGTCGAAAAACCCAAAGCGAACCATTTTAACCCGGATTCTTCTTGAAAATCCCACATTTGAGTAAGCAGTTTACCACCTAAGTCGAATTTAGCGTTACTCACACATTCACGGACTTCTCGCCATAAGATGTTCTTTACCTGCTTCTCAGTGGGAGCGGTAGAAATTACAGTACAAGGTGGATATGACATCATAAACCAAACAAGCAACCTGCCAGCAGTATAAGACTTAGAGACGTTGTGGCCGGCGGGAACGACCGTAAACTGGTTGTCCCTTACACTTTCGGCTATCTCACGCATCTTAGGCCATATATGCGCCTTTTGAACGTCGAGAACGTCCGTAAAGAAGGCGCATGGATCTTTACGCCATACACCCTGCATAGTAGCTAAGTTGTTTTTGTCTGCCACTTCCATTTGAATAAGTACCCT
>DATKVL010000330.1:0-1327 GCA_035530115.1 Dehalococcoidia bacterium
CAAAAGTACCGGGAGAAGGAACCGGAATCTCCCAGGCCAGTTGACTCAAGAGATATCGCATTCTTACTTCCATGTAGTGCGCCACTCCTATTGGCCTGGTCTCCTCCATTTGATCTTGTCACTTCCCCGGTATCAAGTAGGTCGTGCTGAACGAGTAAATTTGTGGGGTATCTGCCCCTGTTGGCTTCTCTACTTTCCCCAGTTCTGCCTTTTAGGGTGCCAAACGCTGAAGCACCACCTCTCCAGCCCGCCAATGTTCCATCGCTCACCGGTACCCTGCACCTATCAAGCCAGGTGCAAGCATGACCGTTCATCATGACCTGTGTCGCGTAGTCGGATAATATAGTGTTTTTGTATGGTTCCGATTCCACCACTATCCCATTAATTAGCTTATCGTCGGTCAATTCTGGATTCATTGCCGTCCTGGTAATTAACACATCGCCGCCTTTTTTTCTTTTTGTAAAAAAATAATCCGTGTGATACTTTTCCCATACATCTGAGCGCCTATATTTTTCTGCCGGCTTCATAGCTACTAAAATGATTTCCAGGCACGGCTTTGGACGATACCTAATATATGCCCCGTCAAATTCTTTTGCAAGGTCGGTTATTGGATTCCCGGTTTCATATTCTTTGAGTAATCCTTTGCTGTAATTGGTAGCTCTCGTAGTGCCTTTCTTTATTTCACCTTTCCGCTCTTTCCCTGCACGCTTGTCGATCGCCTTCGACACATTCGCAGCCAACCCAATCCCGGTAGCATAAGTCCAATAAATTGACGGGAAGTCAATCATGAACCCAGCCTCTTCAATTAACCTGGTCATCCGGTAGAGCAGGTCCTGCCTGGGAGAAGAGAACACGAAACAGAATGCACCGGGCTTCAATACCCTGAACATTTCCTGGAAAGCTTCCTTTGATGGTAAGGCCTTGTCCCAATTCACTCCCATAAACTTCATCCCGTAGGGAGGATCCGCGGCAACCATATCAAGCTTATTATCCGGGATTCTTTTCAACAATTCGATATTATCGCAGTGGTAAACTTTATTCGTCAATATTTTGGGTTCCATTTCACAAATAACCTCCTAATAATATACGTTCTGGCAATACTCATTACCGTAAAAAACAGCACTACCGATATGCTCTCTATGTATGACCTTGAAAATATAAGGTGGTAAAGGATCGCGTTTAGTATAAATCCAACCGTGGTATTGCTTACCGCCTCGATAAAGCTTTTCTTTTTGGTCTGGGTGTGCATCCGCTTCGTCACTTTCTAAAGCTCCTCAAATTTCTTTTCTGTCCGCATAAATACGGAGCATTGGTCTTGAGTCCCAGT
>DATKVL010000331.1:0-1251 GCA_035530115.1 Dehalococcoidia bacterium
GCCGGTGGGCTCCTGGTGGCTGTAGAAGAAGTGATGAAGGGGGAGGTGAATAATGCCTTTGCTCTGGTTAGACCACCAGGGCACCATGCCATTCATGATCGAGCAATGGGCTTCTGCATTTTCAATAATGTGGCAATCGCCGCTAAATTTGCCCTGAGCAAGTTCAGTCTCAGCCGTGTTCTTATCGCTGATTTTGATGTCCATCATGGCAATGGGACTCAGGATGCTTTTTATGCCGACCCCAAAGTCCTTTACTGCTCCACCCATCAGTATCCCTTTTATCCCGGGACAGGGTGGATGGATGAAACTGGAGCAGGTGAAGGAGAAGGAACTACGGTTAACTTTCCCATGGCCGCCGGCTGGGGCGATGAGGAATACTTGAGAGCTTTCAACGAGGTCTTGGTTCCAGTAGCCCGGAGATTTCAGCCACAGCTCATTCTGGTTTCTGCTGGCTTCGATGCTCATTGGGCCGACCACATGGCTATGATGCGGGTAAGCGTTAAAGGTTTTGCTCAAATGGTAATGATATTGAAAGAACTGGCTGCCGAACTATGCCAGGGACGTCTCGTTTTCACCCTGGAAGGTGGCTATAATCTTCGAGTAGTTTCTTCTTCCATAAAAGCTGTTTTTGATGTACTTCTGGGTAATTCAGAGATAGATGACCCATTGGGCGAAGCAGAAGTGAGGAAGCCCGAGGGATTTGATGAGCATATCGAGGCAATAAAAGGAATACATCATATTCGTTGACAGCTCTCAGCCTACAACTATTATGTAGTTCTCTTAGTGAAAGGTAAGAGTGCCCCCCACTCTCGTTTTTCCCACACCACCAGAAGCTGGCTGGAGATGCAGATAGAGCTGTAAGTGCCGATGATAACGCCGAGGAGCAACACCAGGATGAAATAGTGTATGGTGGCTCCGCCAAAAAGGAACAGGGCTAAGAGCACAAAAAAGGTGGTCAGGGCAGTATTTAAACACCTCCCCAGCGTTTCTATGAGGCTATCGTTTACAGTCTCGGCGAAGTCGGGTCTGATGTGCCTTGATACATTTTCGCGAATGCGGTCAAAGACAACCACAGTATTATTGATGCTGTAACCCACAACGGCAAGCAGTCCGGTGATAAACAGGGCATCAATCGCCACCCCGCCAAGCCAACCCAAGAGAGAGAAAATGCCCACTATTATGAACACATCGTGGATGAGAGCAATGACGGCGCAGGTACCCCAGCGAAAGGGACTGGGCATGCGGCGAAAC
>DATKVL010000332.1:0-6447 GCA_035530115.1 Dehalococcoidia bacterium
CCGTTCTCTGGCTCCTATTAAGGTGGCTGTTTTGCCCTTAAGCAGGAATGAAAAATTAACCCCTCTGGCTAAAGAGGTTTTCAACAAACTGTGTCCAAATTTCGTGACCGATTACGATGATTCCCAAAGCATAGGGCGGAGATACAGGCGTCAGGACGAAATCGGCACCCCGTTCTGCGTTACCATAGATTTTGAGTCTCTAGAGGATAAGCAGGTTACCATTCGGGAAAGGGACAGCCTGGCACAAATTCGAGTGCCCATAGAGGAACTGGAGAAAAACTTAGAAGCCAAACTCAAAGGTGAGGCTTTCGACGCCTCAGCATTATGGGCCACAAGACAGAAGTGAGAATTCTGCACTTTGCTGTGCCTCGTCATACGGTACATGCCCATACAGTAAGTGTGGAAAATAGATACGAAAACAAACATTAGCCGCCGTAGACTATGAAGCCTGACATTTTCATGGATGATTTCAAGAGGACCGAGCGGGGTGATTCCATGTACTCGGCAATTGGGCGTTTGCTAACGCTAGCCACTCATTTCGAAAGCAGTTGCCGTGGTCTCGCTGCTATCCTGCAACTCAAGACTACCCCTCATGAAATCCTCGAATCCCCCGCAGGAATCAAGGACTTGTCTGACAAGCTATATGGGCGTAGTTTGAGCCGGAGTATTTCAACGTTTGCACTAACTCAAGATAAATTCCGCCACCTCCTAGATAAGGCCAGAAATGCCCGGAATGAAATAGCACACGAGATCACTTTGGGCATGGAAGATCAAGAAGGACTGGAACGCAGTGAGGAATTCTTTTTGGGTCGAATCCGCGAACTTTCGCTAACCCTAGCTGAAGCGGACCGGGCTGTCTGTTTTGCCTTAACCGTGGTGACACATGATCATATGCCTAACAATGATTTTCTCAAGGAATACTCTGAGAGAATCGCACGGTGGGTATGTGAGCTGGAGTGAGGCTGACAATTCACTCCAGCGGAAAAACTTATAGTTTTTGCGGCTACGCTCAGACGTTATACCGAATTATCCCTCACATTTTAACACAATCTAAATGGGGAAACTCTTGACATTTCAGAACGCCTCGTCATACAGTAAATGCCTATAGAATAAGTATAGAGAATAGGTATAAAATATGGGTGTTAGGCGTACCAAGAGGGACATGAATTGATTAGCCGAGATTACACGAGTCAATGAAGAGGACTGAGTTCCAAGCTGTTGCACGAATGCGAGTCCGCGAGGCCAAAGCGCTCTTGGACGCAGGCCACAGCCCAGGTGCCTATTACCTCGTGGGCTACTCGGTCGAGTGTGCCCTAAAAGCATGTGTGGCCAGGCAGGTTCGGCGATGTGACTTCCCGGACAAGAAACTGGCCAACGAGGCTTGGACGCACAATTTAGAGCAACTAATCAGGGTCGCTGGGCTAGGTCCGGTATTCGAAAACGCTCGACGAGTGAACCCAGCGCTCGATGTGAACTGGGCCATCGTGAAAGACTGGAACGAAGAATCTCGCTATGAAGTGCATATTAGCAAAGCACAGGCACGCGACTTGTACTCCGCGTCTGTAGGGAGGAACGGCGTTTTGCCGTGGATCAAGAGACAATGGTAACCAAGCCACTAACAGAGAAAATGGTTCGTTCGGGGGCAATGCTAGTCGCTATGCTCGACAAGCGTGGATTCGCACCTGACGCTGCCCTATGGTTCTACTTCCCGGACATTGGGGAGTGGAAGCTGGTGATAGCTGAGGTCAAGCTGAGTCGTCAGGGGCCGCGGATCTTCTATAAGCTGATTCAGGACACAATCTCGGAAGCTGGTCCGGGGCTGAAAGAGGTATCACTCGATTCAGTAGCCTTGGCCGTGCCGAACGCGCCGATTATCAGCCTTCTGGGTAGTGCGGTTCATACCGGACCGGGCATCAGTGGGATTCGCTTCACGAACAATGTTGTGAATGGCACCGTCGTTGAAGACGCATACATCTATCGGTTGACTTCGAAAACCGGCGGAGGTGAGAAGCAAGCGCCTGGCGCCGGGCAGAAGGATTGATGACCTACGCCTAACAAAGGGATCAGCCTGACTCGCTTCACTCGCAGTTTATCCCTAACACGTTGAGAACTGCGAGGATATAATAGGGTGTGATTAAGAGGGACACCCTGCATATCTCTTGAAGTAGATGAGAAGGCGACATAATCTTTGGAATTAAGTATGGTGCCCCCGAAATTCTCATAGAACAAGTATAGAAATAGGTATAAAATAGATGTTGGGGATTTTAATGGGAACACTGAGTATACCAAAGTTTTTTAGCGACGAAGCCAAGATCCTTCTGAAAGCGCGAGAAGACTGCATTGCTATCCACCACTCTGACATACGTGCTGCTGGGAATGAAGTAGAAATTGCCGTCAGACGCTGGCTGGAGAGGATGCTACCTGACGTCGTGTCTGTGGGTCATGGTCATATTATTGACCAAGAAAGCAACATCAGTCCGCAACTTGACTGCATTTTGCGTGATAAAAGACATCTGCCGACTTTATTTACGGCCGCGGACGGCACGGAGTACACTCCATTTGACAGTGTTTATGCCATTGGGGAGATTAAGTCCACCTACTATAAGAAATCTAAGTACATACAGGATTTTTCCCATAAGCTTAAAACTATCGATAGCAACTTAAAGCGGAATATAGTGGAAAATACGGCTTATGGGGGCATTAAGGACGATTCATTATTGCATCATATTCTTCTTGGGTCGCCAGAGCCATATTTGAATCAGTTATTTACGTTTATGCTTTTTGTGGATTCTGGTGATGCCACGACAGATGAAATTGCTGAGATATACCGGACGATGCAAGATGACTATTTGCCTGACATAACAGTGTTCTTGAACGGGTGCATTGTGATTAAAGCTAACATGGAAAACAATGTCATGAAGATATACAAATACCACAAGCAGGCACCTACGGAGGTTACTTGGAAAATAATCCCTGCTCCGAAAATTGAAAATTCCGAAGCAACTTCTGAAGGCATGCATCTTGGTTTTCTCTATTATTGTTTGCTGAATCACATTCGGGGATCGCACTTGGAAGGCCCGAATCCCACCGCATACTTAAAAGATCTCTTGATAGGATCAAAGTCGACAATTATCCCAATTGATCCCCAACAAAGCAATGCAGACGGACCCGCTAACATAGGCCGCTGATTTCAGGCGTTAGGCCAAAACATAATAGCTTGAGAGGAATAGTAATGAGGCGCTCAGCAATTAAGGGGACATCATACATATCTCTTGATGTAGTTGAGGAGGCGACATAATCTTTGGAATTAAGAATGATGTCCCCCGAAATCCCATGTAGGGATAGAAAATGACACCACGTGTAATAATGGCGATAGTTGCAGGAGTCCTTTTGTTAGTGTTCTGGAAAGGGCGAAACGCAGTTTGGGGCGGGGCGACCATCGGAGCTATAGTTGGACTTATACTAGCCCTCGTTAAAGGGGATTGGAGTTTGCTGGCATTTAGTTTTGCGATCGGCACCTTTGTTGGACTAGGTGCTGAAGGGCTTGGCCGATTATCTGACAAGCTAAAGCGTAGATTGTAGATTACCAAAGTAGAGTTGGACGGATGCCTATTATGAGGAAGGTGCAATTAAGGGGAGAGCGTTCATATCCCTTGATATGCATGGAAGGTGAAATAATCTTTGGAATTGAATATGATGTCCCTGAGATTTTAGGTGTTCGATGTAGGAAGAACGACAATAATGAAAATACCCATCTACCAGGTTGATGCCTTTACCTCCGAAGTTTTCTCGGGTAATCCGGCCGCTGTTTGCATACTGGATTCGTGGATCGACGATAACCTGCTTCAATCCATCGCTGCCGAGAATAACTTGTCAGAGACCGCCTTCCTCGTTCGCAATGATGATGGGTTTGACCTCCGTTGGTTCACTCCAACGACTGAAGTTGCGCTTTGCGGACACGCAACACTGGCGAGCGCTTTTGTCCTTTTCTCCTGCCAAGACTGGTCGGAAAAGGAAATCCGTTTCAATACGCGGAAAAGCGGACAACTCATCGTTGGTAAACGCAACGGTCTTCTTGAGATGGATTTCCCCTCCAGACCCATCCATAGCCGGATTCCGCCGTCTGGCCTAAAGGAGGCACTTGGTGTGACACCAATCGCAATACTGAGTTCCGTCGAAGATTTACTTGTGGTACTGGAGAGCGAGGAGGCTGTTCGGGAACTTCAGCCCGATTTTTCTGCGCTCGAACGGGTTGAGTGTCGTGGCATCATCGTGACATCCAAGGGGAGTAGGAGCGACTTCGTCTCAAGGTTCTTCGCCCCCCGGCTTGGTATACCGGAGGACCCGGTGACAGGTTCTGCGCATTGTGTTTTGGTTCCATACTGGTCGCGCGAACTCCACAAGAAGAATCTACATGCGTTTCAGATATCGAAGCGCGGTGGCGAGTTGTTCTGCATCCATGCCGGAGATCGAGTAAAGATTTCCGGTAAGGCAGTACTCTATTTGGAAGGCGTGATAACCATATGAAACGTCGAACAAGCGCATGCGCCGGACGTGCAAGAGCGCGCCGGTGATGCTTGACATTATGTGAGGTAAAAACATGCCACTTTTCGAAGATGTGATTCTTACCGATTCAATAGAAATCAAAACAACGCCGGAACAAATTTTCAACTTTTTGACTGGTATTGTTGATGATGACAGTTATAAAGCATGGCACAATGCAGATCATGTAAGTTTCCGGTGGCTGAAAGGCCAACCGTGGGTAGTAGGGTCGGTAATGTATGCCGAAGAATACCTTCACGGAAAACTGCATAAACTTGAATTCAAAGTTACAAAAATAGTGCCGAACAGGCACATAGAATACATGCCAACATCACGATTTATGAGAAGATTTTCCCCCAAGAATGAATTCATCATTGAGCAAAAAGGAGATACCTGCCTCTTTATCGCATCAGGAACTTTTCGTGTGGGTTGGATTGTCAAAACATTCTTCAAGAAGGCTATTGAGAACGGCTTGTCAAGCACCAGAAAACACATGAAAGAAGAAGGCGAAAACCTGAAAAGGATACTTGAATCGTAATACAGTACACGCCTATTGAAGAAGTATAGAAAATAGGTATAAAAATAGATGTTAGCTCTCCTGATGAAATGAACTGATGACAGCTGCAGATATATTGGAAAGCATCTCACTAATTATTGCTGCATGGACCGTGATACTCGGTGTTAATGCTTGGCGACATGAGTTCATCGGTAAACGAAGGATTGAGTTAGCTGAGGAAGTGCTCGCATTGTTCTATGAGGCACGTGATGTAATCAGCTACATTAGAAGTCCTTTTGGTTACGTTGCTGAAGGCAGTTCCCGCAAATCATCTGAGAGTGAAAGCCCCGAAGAAAAGCAAATCTATGATAATGCGTATGTTGTTATGGAGCGCTATAATAAAAACCAAGAGCTGTTCAATAAGATTTACTCAATGCGGTATCGGTTCATGGCCCAGTTTGGCAAAGAGGCATCTGTCCCTTTTGATGACCTTCGGAAGATTGTTAATGATATCTTCATATCCTCCCGAATGTTGACCCGCTATTGGAAAGATCAAGGTCGCCGTACTTGGAAGACTGAAGCGGAATTTAAGAAGCATCTTGAAGAGATGCATAAGTATGAGGCAGTATTCTGGGAAATGTCAGTAGACGACGATCCGATAATCCCCCGAGTCAGTGCGGTCATTTCAAACATCGAGGATCGATGTAATGCCATTATTGGAAAGAAAACAACTTTGCAGAGACTATGGGTTTGGACTTCAAAGCTATGGCACAAGGAGAACTAACAAATCATTTCAGTCGACCACTTACGGCGGCGGCTGAACTCAGACGTTATACCGAATTATCCCTCACATTTCAGCACAATCTAAATGTGGAAATCTTTGACATTGCATACTGCCTCGTCATACAGTACAAGCCTATTGAAGAAGGGTAGAAAATAGGTATAAAAATAGATGTTGGCAGTAGTCAGCAATAAATGGTGATGAGTTCAAAGATACGTATTTGCACAAAAGAAGATACCCAGGTTTTGGCAGAAACTATCCGAAGGTCATTCCAAGATGTTGCAGAGCGCTTTGGCTTGACCCAAGAGAATGCCCCTAGCCATCCATCAAATTGCACAGTGGACTGGATTCGAAGGCATATGGAACGTGGTGTTACCTATTTCGCCATCGAAAATGAAAACCATGTTGTTGGGTGTGTTGCTCTCGAACGGGCAAATACAGAAGTATGTTATCTAGAACGCCTCGCGGTGCTTCCCGATCAGAGGAGACGTGGATTTGGGAAAGCCCTGGTTAATCATGCGTTGTCGGAAGCAAAACTTCTTGGAGTTCATTGTGTGAGTATAGGAATCATTGCCGAGCATACTGAACTGAAGAACTGGTACAAGGGACTCGGATTCATTGAGGGAGA
>DATKVL010000333.1:0-3077 GCA_035530115.1 Dehalococcoidia bacterium
TATTGAAATAGCTATAATCTCGGCACAGTGAAAAAACAAACTCAAGAAGTTGGGCTTTATTTGTATACTTTTACTGTATAATAGGCAAAATCGATGAGGAAACCGACTAAGCGTGAAGCCATAATAGGTGGCACATCTCTAGTAGTTACCGTAGCTTTATCTCTTCTTATCATTCATTATCGAAGCTACCTCGACCAAATAGCAGAGTGGGGCTATTTTGGTTGCTTTTTCATCAACGTTCTCACCAACGGGACCTTCATTTTGCCCGGCTTCGGCATTGTTATTACATTCACACTGGGTGGAGTATTAAATCCTGCCATAGTTGGCGCCGTAGCTGGAATTGGTGAAGCTATAGGTGCTACTGGTGCTTATTTCACGGGATACGCTGGCAGGGGATTAATCCGAGATCGTAACAGCGGCCTTTACCTTCGCTTCAACAATATTATTGAACGCCACGGTTCTAAAGCCATTTTCTTCGTGTCAGCTGTATTGAGTCCTTTTTTTTACCCCTTCGCCGTATTTTTGGGCATGGTTCGCTTTGGTTGGGTAAGATTTTTCCTCGCCACTTGGGCAGGGAGGACAGTCAAAAGCATGGCACTAGCTTATCTGGGATACTACGGTTTGGGCTTCCTACTACGATGGCTGGGCTTGGATATTTAACTTGAGTTTCCCAAGTTGTTTTGCTATATTCTTGAACCAAGCGGGGCTGTAGCTCAATCGGGAGAGCGTCTGACTGGCAGTCAGAAGGTAGTGGGTTCGAATCCCATCAGCTCCACCAGTCTTTTCTCAACTTTGATTACCACAGGGTGAAGGAAGGAGGGAGATTTCGCCCTCACCTCAATCCCCTCCCTTCAAGTGAGAGAGATTTTATACGAGATTATGCGGTTAACTATTATTTCCGGTGCTCCCTTGTAGATTTTGCTTATACGAGAACGGCAGTTGGTTCTATCACCCTTGCTCTGGCTCGATCAGACCATAGTCGCCATCCTCACGACGGTATAGTAGATTGAGCCTCTCAGTATCGGCATCTATGAAAAGAAAGAAATCATGCCCCAAAAGCTCCATTTGGCTTATAGCTTCATCTACAGACATGGGTTTGACCAAGAAGCGTTTACTCTTTACCACTCTTTTGGGAGCCTCGATTCCCTCCGCCTCGATTGCCGCTCCTTGCCGAGCAAAAGAAATGCCTCTGCCTTTATCATATAATTTGCCTTTGTATCGCTCGATTCGATTAGATAGCACATCCACTATTTTGTCAATGGCTGTGCGAATATCCTTAGACTCTTCCTGAGCTCTAATTAAGACACCTCTGCTGTCAAGGGTAACCTGGACAGTGAATCGCTGCTCAGGCAGCTTTGCACCTTCGTGGGAAATCTCCACCTTGCCTTCATCAATGGTAGGTAAGTAACGACTTAGTTTGCCAATCTTCTTCTCAACATATGCCTCCAATGTTTCAGAGACCTCCACATTATTCCTAGCGATAATCTGTAGCTTCATTTCTCCTCCTTCAGTTGTAAATCTCTCTTGCCAACGTTAAGCCCCAAACAGACGCGGCGCCCTTGCTCTTAAGAGCTGCGGCACAGGTCTCCAGCGTGGCTCCAGAGGTACATACATCGTCTATAAGTATAATTTGTTTACCTCTTACCTGTTCATCACGGCACACAAAAGCATCGGCTACATTCCTCCAGCGCTCTTCTACATCAACTGCCCTCACCTGGGGTTGTGCCTGCTTAACCCGAATGAGGCAATCCTTAATCACTGGCAAAGCAATGCGCCTGCCCAACTTTCTGGCGAGAAGGCTGGACTGGTTATAACCCCTCTCTCTCAATCGCCGTGGATGAAGAGGTACGCAAATCAAGGCTTCGCCAGGCAAGGGATTTGACCTGAGATAATCAGCTAGTAATTCAGCCAGACAGGGAGAGATTGCCTTCAAATTTCGATACTTCAGCTCATGAACGGCTTTCCGTATTACTTCGTCAAAACTGAATAAAGAACGGATGCCGTCAATCTCAGCTTTTCTTTGCCAACAGCTTGGGCATACGATACCGCTCGCCTGAGGCCTGCCACAGTTGGGGCAAAGCGGGGGCACTAGCCTTGGTAATTTTCCAAGACATTGAGGGCAAAGGAAACCGCCTACTTTCCCACAGCCAACGCATCGGCGCGGGAAAAAAGAGTCAACCGCCAGCTCAATTAATTTACCTGAGCGAAGCAAATCCTTTGCTAAGGAGTGTATTCCCGGCGTGTGCGGGTATGAAGTTCTCCACTAAGAATAGGCTCATCAAGGTATATTTCACCGTTCCTGATCTTTAAATTGTAACCACAATCAGGACGGGTACACACCCAAGCCTTGTAGTGAATTGGCGCCCCCTGACTACCAAAGTCAGACAGAGGCACCAAATCCCCCTTTCCGCATTTTTGGCACTTAGGAAATGAACCGTTTTCCAAGTTCCACCTCCACAATTAATTTATTTGCTTATATATCAAAAGAAGTAAGTATATACTATCAAAAATTCGTTTGCAAGGCCACTTTCCTAATAAACCCAAATTTTTTCAGATTTTCTTTAGACTTTCCTAATGGCCCAGCCCAACCGCCGACAGGCAGGTATAAATAGCCCCGGCCGGCGTCAGTTGGCTTCTCATTAATCTGATAGCCTCGACTTCGACATGATATTTATCTTCAAAGGTGGTAGAGCCCACAAGTTCGCCAAAGCTCCTTCTTTCCGGTGGTGATGCTCCTTCCCTGATGCGAGCCAGGGTCAAATGCGGCACAAAGGGGCGTTCCTCCTTGGCAAATCCCAGGGCGGCGAGCGCGGAGTCGATGTTTTTCTGTAACCTGGATAGCTTGTCCACCTCCCCACCGATGCCGACCCAAAGAACCCGAGCTTGCCTTATACTGGGGAAAGCCCCCAGGCCTGAAATCTCCAAATTGAATGGAGAAATACCCTGCGCAGCTTCTTTTATAGCTTCAGTTATCTCTGTTACCCGCTTAGAAGGAATATTGCCCAGAAATTTTAAAGTCAGGTGAATTCCCCCCGGGTCTACCCACTTGACGAACTTATGTTCATCTCTCTCCAATT
>DATKVL010000334.1:0-1490 GCA_035530115.1 Dehalococcoidia bacterium
ACGAAGTGGGAAGGCTAAAACAGTCAGGATGTTGGCTTAGAAGCAGCCATCATTTAAAGAAAGCGTAATAGCTCACTGATCGAGTCGTCCTGCGCGGAAGATGTAACGGGGCTCAAACTATGCACCGAAATCGCGGATATCGAACATTCTTCGGAGTGTTGATATGGTAGGAGAGCGTTCCGTAGGCCTGCGAAGGTGTGGTGTGAACCATGCTGGAGGTATCGGAAGTGCGAATGCTGACATGAGTAGCGATAAAGGGAGTGAAAGGCTCCCTCGCCGAAAGCCCAAGGTTTCCTGTTCAACGTTCATCGGAACAGGGTGAGTCGGCCCCTAAGGCGAGGCAGAAATGCGTAGTCGATGGGAAACAGGTTAATATTCCTGTACCTCAATATAATGCGATGTGGGGACGGAGAAGGTTAAGCAAGCCGGGTGTTGGATGTCCCGGTTCAAGCGTGTAGGAAGATCCTTTAGGCAAATCCGGAGGGTCAATTCTGAGGCGTGATAACGAGTCTCTTAGGAGATGAAGTTGCTGATACCCAGCTTCCAAGAAAAGCCACTAAGCTTCAGTTGTATTGAGACCGTACCGCAAACCGACACAGGTGGGCAGGATGAGAATTCTAAGGCGCTTGAGAGAACTCAGGAGAAGGAACTCGGCAAATTTGCACCGTAACTTCGGGAGAAGGTGCGCCCCGGTAGTGTGTAGTGATTTACTCACGAAGCGCGATGGGGTTGCAGTGAAATGGTGGCTGCGACTGTTTAATAAAAACACAGCACTCTGCAAACACGAAAGTGGACGTATAGAGTGTGACGCCTGCCCGGTGCTGGAAGATTAAATGATGGGGTGCAAGCTCTTGATTGAAGTCCCAGTAAACGGCGGCCGTAACTATAACGGTCCTAAGGTAGCGAAATTCCTCGTCGGGTAAATTCCGACCTGCACGAATGGCGTAACGACTTCCCCACTGTCTCGACCAGGGACTCGGTGAAATTGAATTCGCGGTGAAGATGCCGCGTACCCGCGAAAAGACGGAAAGACCCCGTGAACCTTTACTATAGCTTGACATTGGACTTTGGGCTAGTATGTGTAGGATAGGTGGGAGACTATGAATTCTCGACGCCAGTCGGGATGGAGTCAACCTTGAAATACCACCCTTATTAGTTTAGGGTTCTAACCTTGGCCCGTTATCCGGGTCGGGGACAGTGTCTGGTGGGTAGTTTGACTGGGGCGGTCGCCTCCTAAAGAGTAACGGAGGCGCGCGAAGGTTCGCTCAGGCTGTTTGGAAATCAGCCGTAGAGTGCAAAGGCATAAGCGAGCTTGACTGCGAGACCTACAAGTCGAGCAGGTGGGAAACCAGGTCTTAGTGATCCGGTGGTTCCGCATGGAAGGGCCATCGCTCAACGGATAAAAGGTACGCCGGGGATAACAGGCTTATCTCCCCCAAGAGTTCACATCGACGGGGAGGTTTGGCACCTCGATGTCGGCTCATCGCATC
>DATKVL010000335.1:0-6913 GCA_035530115.1 Dehalococcoidia bacterium
CAATATTGCCGCGCGTTGCAGTGCTTGCTGAAGTTGCAACCTATTCAACGAAAGGTGGTTGTTGTATTTTGGGATAACCCGGTCATAGTCGGGAAATTTCCCATCAATGACTTTACTGACAATTGTAATTCCAGAAAAGGATATCTTGACTTGTTGTGATGAGAATTCCATTTCAACCGGATCTTCAATCTCCATGAGCAATTTGCACAGCTCTGATGCTGCCTTGCGCGGAAGTATGATTTCCTGCTTTTCGTTATTGCCCTCTATCTGACAGGCATTAAAAGCCAAACGATGTCCGTCGGTTGCTACCGTTTTTAGTTTATTTCCTTCGATGATCAATAAAACACCGTTTAAATAATAACGTACGTCTTGTTGGGCCATCGCATACTGAACGGAAAGCAATAATTTCTTCAGTAGCTTTTGCGATAAAACGATTGTCTTTGAGTTTGTTAATTGGTAATTGAGCTTTGGGAAATCCTGTGGCGGTAATGTTTGCAGACTAAAGCGGCTTTTATTTGATTTTATAAGTGCTTTATTTTCTTTTGACTCGATCGTTATTTTGCTTTGCTCAGGAAGAATTCGAAGAATCTCCTGAAGCTTTTTTCCACCAACAGTTATGCTGGAATTAACGTTTTCTTTGCTATCCGTCTCTATGGAAGTCGTAATTTGAATTTCAAGGTCGGTAGCCGTAAATCTTAATTTACCAAGTTCCTTTTCAATCAATATATTTGACAGTATGGGTAACGTTTGTTTTCGTTCAACGATACCGATGACTAGCTGCAGTGGTTTAAGAATAGTTTCTTTTTCTACTTTATCTATAAACATATATATAAATCCTTAATAGTACTAATAATGACGCCATTTTTTGTTGGTAAGCAAACTACTATAGTAAAAACAAACAGTTAATCTTAATATTTCCTGCTGATAATCTGTGTATTAAGTTAGTGGTAAATGTTAATAATTTTTGCAAAATGATAATTCTGTTGTTTATACACATTTCATAAACAGTATTTCCACAGACTTATCCTCTGAGCGTTTGTATTAATATTTTATAGTCTGCATCTATCGTTGTATCGGCATTCCGTAACGACGATATCGTTTTACAAGCGTGAATAACGGTTGAATGGTCTTTTCCACCAAACGAGTTTCCAATTTCAGGCAAGCTCATCGTGGTTAGCTCCCTGGCAATTGACATTGCTATCTGCCTCGGTCGAGTCAGGTTTCTAGTTCGTTTCTTTGAAAGCAACTCAGCCATTTTGATCCGGTAATAATCCGCAACTGTTTTTTGTATGTTATCAATTGAAACCAAACGGCTTTGTGCGGCCAAAATATCCTTTAGCGACTCTTTTGCAGTTTCAACAGAAATTATTCTTTTGTGAAATTTTGCATATGCTTCAACACGTTTTAGTGCGCCTTCCAATTCACGAACGTTAGAATTTACATGTTTCGCTATAAAAAAAGCGACTTCATCATTTAATGAATGGCCGCTGAGCGCAGCTTTTTTTAACAGAATTGCAACACGCATTTCCAATTCCGGTGGTTCAATCGCAACCGTTAATCCCCATCCAAAGCGCGACACCAGACGACTTTCCAATCCTGTAATTTCTTTCGGGAAAGTATCGCTGGTCAAAATTACCTGTTTATGTGAATCAACCAATGTATTGAATGCATAGAAAAACTCTTCTTGCGTTTTTGCTTTGCCGGCAAAAAATTGAATATCATCAATCAGCAAAACATCCAATGAATGGTAAAACTGCTTAAACTCTTCAAATTTATTTGTTTGGTAAGCGCGGACAACATCTGCTACATACCGCTCAGCATGCATATAGGAAATTTTTGTCTGGGGTTTGTTTAAATATATTTGGTTGCCAATTGCTTGTAATAAGTGGGTTTTGCCTAGACCCACGCCACCATATATAAATAGGGGGTTGTAAGATACACCCGGTAATCCAGCGACTTGGGTTGCTGCAGCAAAAGCCAACTGGTTGGCTTTACCTATAATGAAATTATCAAACGTCAAGCTTGGATTAAGCTTTCCGTAGCCCCTGAAAGAGGTTTCGATTTTCGGTTTGTTGGTGATGATGCTTTTTGTATCCTCAACCGGCAGCTGTTTGGGAATATTGTTAGTAGTAGCTGACTCGAGTATGCGAAACTCAAACTTGGGCGCATTCATGAATGCCAACCCGGCCAGCCGGCTAATTTCAGGTAAGAAACGTTCTTGAACCACTTTCAAAGTAAAACTGTTCGGGGCTGTTAGTACCAGGGCGCCGTTTTCGCTCTTCATATCAAGCGGCTTTATCCATGAATTATATTGTTGTTGCGGCAAGCTCTTTTTAAATGAGCTGAGGCATGTGTCCCAAAATGAAATGTCCTGCATGTTTGAGTTCCGGGAGATTTAAGCTTAATTTATCTTGTGTATTCTACAGGGCAAGAGAAAACTTATCCACAGGCTATACCATAAAGCAAAAATTGACTTGACACATATGCGGTAAGGCTTTGTAATAGCGCGCTTTACGAATTAGCCAAGGAATAAAAGATATGAAACGTACTTACCAGCCTTCCGTTATCAAGAGAAAACGTACCCATGGTTTTTTGGTGCGTATGAAAACACGCGGTGGCCGCGCCGTAATCCGTGCTCGCCGCGCCAAAGGTCGTGCAAGACTCGCTGTCTAGTATCTCGGGCAAGTTTGATGCCGCACACAGGTTGTTGCGCGCAGACGGTTTTGAACATGTTATTCAAGCTGAAAATATTGCCGAAAAACAGTTCAAAATATTTTTTGCGCCAAATTCAGGTAATTGTGCCCGCCTGGGTATCGTTGCTGGCAAGAGAACGATACCTCGCGCAGTAAATCGAAACCATGTAAAGAGAATCATTCGCGAAGTGTTTCGCCAGCACAACATCAAACATTCCAGGCTGGACCTGGTTGTGATGGTAAGACGCAACTATCCCCTTATGGCAGATGCGCAGATCGATAATTTGAAGAAGCTGTTTAGTCAGCTAGAAAACAGATGCGCAGATTTGTAATTACGCTGTTGCGAGGCTATCAATACCTGATCAGTCCTCTACTTACCCCTAGTTGTAGATTTACTCCGAGTTGCTCCAATTATGCCCGTGAGGTGATAGAAAAACACGGTGTATTAAAAGGTGGATGGCTCACTATTAAACGATTGTTGCGGTGCAATCCCTGGAACCCCGGCGGATACGACCCCGCGCCCTAACATTAGGCTTGATCATGGATCTCCAAAGAATATTTCTGTTTTTAATTTTCTCATTTTCACTAATGTTGGTTTGGGACGGTTGGCAGCGCCACGAACATCCTGTGCAGCAGGTTCAACAGAAGCTGGTTGAAAAATCCCAGGATGTGCCATCAAACCTAACGCAGCAAGATGTTCATGCTGCTTCGGACAAGAGTTCGGCAAGCATAGAACAACAATCTGCCCAACAGCAAACCGGAAAGATAATTAAGGTAAAAACAGATTTTCTCGAAGCCGAAATTAACACGCTTGGCGGGAATATCACCTATTTGGCTTTGCTTAAGCAACCGGACACGCTTGATAAAGACAAGCCACTGGTTCTATTCAATCGCGGCAAGGGAACGCACAATTATTTTGCGGAAAGCGGACTCATTGGAGCGGGCTTGCCAAACCACAATAGCTTGTTTGATACCAATCAAGATCACTATGAGCTTTCAGGAAACGAGCAACAGGTACAGGTAAGACTCGAAGCACAAAGTGATTCCAAGCTGAAAGTGACCAAGATAATCACTTTTCACAAGAGTAGTTATGTAATTGATATTGCCTACGAAATGGATAATGTAGGAAAGCAACCCATAACAACGAGCAGTTACTTTCAGCTGATTAGAGATAGCGTTGCACCAGCGGGTAGCCTTCGTTTTTTGCCTACATACACGGGCGTCGAGGTGTATACCAACAAGAATAAACTTGAAAAGGTGAAGTTTGCCGATATAGACAAAGGGAAGTTGGAATATCCAAAGCAGTCGGACAACGGCTGGATTGGCATCCTGCAACATTATTTTGTTTCGGCATGGCTGCCGAAAGAAGGGACCAACCGGGAGTATTTTACGCACAAATTAGACGGGGGGCTGTATTCCGTCGGGGTTGTTTTACCGAGCGTGGTTATCGATCCGGGACAGACAGCGAGCGAAAGTTCCAGGCTCTATGCAGGTCCAACCGAGGCAACCTTGAACAAGATCGCTCCCGGTTTTGGTTTGACGGTGGACTATGGATGGTTGACCGTCATCGCTGTTCCAATATTCTGGGTCATGTCATGGTTTCATTCCTGGACACATAATTGGGGTGTTTCCATCGTTTTGCTCACCTTTTTGATCAAGCTAATATTTTTCCCCCTTTCGGCAGCCAGTTATCGCTCAATGGCCAAGATGAGATTGGTTGCCCCCAAGCTGGAAAAAATAAAGAAGCAGTATGCCGATGACCGCGAACAGTTGAATCGCGCCATGATGGAATTGTATAAGACCGAAAAAATAAACCCGTTGGGGGGATGTTTGCCGGTTGTAATCCAAATACCGGTTTTTATAGCGTTATATTGGTCAATTTTGGGAAGCGTTGAGATGCGCAATGCGCCATTTTTTGGCTGGATAACCGACTTGTCATCGCCAGACCCATATTATATTTTGCCTTTGATTATGGGGACCAGCATGATGATCCAAATGCGCCTTAATCCAAAGCCTGCAGACCCGATGCAAGCCAAGGTTATGCAATTCATGCCTATCGTCTTCAGCGCAATGTTTTTCTTTTTCCCTGCCGGACTGGTGCTGTATTCGATCGTGAATAATGTGCTTTCCATTACCCAGCAGTGGTTCATCACAAGGCGTGCTGTGGCTGAGAGCAAAGGTGCTGCCCCAAAGCGCTGATACAATCGCTGCAGTTGCCACCGCACAAGGGCGGGGCGGGGTAGGCGTAATTCGCATATCTGGACACAATGTCCAAAAGCTTGCCCAAGCGATTCTGGGAAAGTTGCCCAAACCCCGATGCGCGACCTTTGCCAATTTTCAGCAAGAAAAAGGCGAAACCCTGGACCAGGGGATCGCACTGTATTTTCCAGCCCCCCATTCATATACAGGCGAGGATGTCCTGGAGTTGCAAGGACATGGCGGCCCGGCAGTGCTGCAAATGCTTTTGCAACACTGTATTGATTTGGGCGCCCGGCTTGCGCAACCAGGCGAATTCACTCGACGGGCATTTCTTAATGGCAAGATTGATCTTGCCCAGGCAGAAAGCGTTGCCGATCTGATTGAAGCAAATTCTGCTGAAGCAGCAAAATGTGCGTTCCGTTCTCTGCGCGGGGATTTTTCCGCAGCCATACATAGACTCATTGATGAACTGATAAATTTGCGCATGTTGGTCGAGGCGATGCTGGATTTTCCGGATGAGCAGATAGATCAGATTGACCTCGCACGCCGCGAAGAGCTGCTTGATAGCGTCATGTCAAAACTGCAACATACCCTGGATACCGCCAAACAAGGCAGCTTGCTGCGCGAAGGCGCACATGTGGTTATTGCCGGCCAACCAAACGTTGGAAAATCGAGCTTGTTAAACCGTTTAGCGGGTGAGGACGTGGCCCTGGTCAGTAATATTCCTGGCACTACCCGAGACGTTATTCGCCAGGCTATACAGATTCGGGGTGTTCCGTTGCATATCATGGATACGGCAGGGTTGCGTGAATCACAAGATGCCGTGGAAACCATGGGTATTGAACGCACGCATCAAACTTTGTCCCGCGCAGACCTGATACTGCTGTTGCTGGATGCCAGCCAGGGCATAACACTTGAGGACAAGTCGATACTTGCGGGGCTGCCGCCAGACATACCGCGACTGCTGGTATTTAACAAGGCTGATTTATTGAGCAGCAAACCAAAGGCTGATGTACAAGTAACTGACCCCTATGTCTTTATTTCAGCAAAAACCAGTGAAGGTCTCGACGCACTACATACCAGTTTGCTTGAAGCAGTAGGGTGGCGAGATATGGAAAGTGGAGTATTTATGGCGCGTGAACGCCATATCCGTGCTTTGACCCTGGCACAAACCAGTCTGAATCGTGCACAAAACTTGATGGCCAGATCGGAAATTTTCGCTGAAGAGTTGCGTTTGGCGCAGCTTGCGCTTGATGAAATTACGGGTGAATTTACCCCGGATGATTTGCTCGGAGAAATTTTCAGTCGTTTTTGCATTGGAAAATAAGATTAATTGTTTCACGTGAAACACAGAGTTTGGGATTGCAGCCGAGCTGTTGTATGATGCGCGTCCTTTTCAAAGCAATGCCGACATGGAATTTCCTGATGTTTTTGATGTGATTGTAGTGGGCGGGGGGCACGCCGGAACAGAGGCCGCCTTGGTTAGTGCGCGCGCCGGCTGCAAAACCTTGTTGCTCAGTCACAACATCGAAACATTGGGGCAGATGTCCTGCAACCCTTCCATTGGCGGAATTGGCAAAGGGCACTTGGTCAAGGAACTGGACGCACTCGGAGGGGCAATGGCTGCCGCTACCGATGAAAGCGGAATACAGTTCCGCATGCTCAATGCAAGCAAAGGGCCTGCTGTCCGCGCGACAAGGGCGCAGGCCGATCGCTTGTTGTATAAACAAGCAATCCGAAGCAGGCTGGAAAATCAGCCTAACCTCTGGCTGTTTCAACAAGCGGTTGACGATTTGCTGGTCGAGCAGGATCGTGTTTGCGGAGTTGTATGCCAACTTTGTTTGCGATTCAAGGCGAGCGCTGTGGTTTTGACGACAGGAACCTTTCTTTCCGGTTTGATCCATGTCGGCCAGTCAAATTTCCAGGCGGGCCGCGCCGGTGATCCTCCCTCAGTCAGCCTGGCACACCGCCTTCGCGAACTAAATCTGCCGGTGGGGAGGTTAAAGACCGGGACGCCGCCG
>DATKVL010000336.1:0-4528 GCA_035530115.1 Dehalococcoidia bacterium
ATAATGGAAGGTCACGTTTAATTCCACCCCTGTGATGTAAGACATGCCATGCTTTCTCGCCAGGGCGATAGCTGTTCCCTGGCAGTTCATAGAATCGTGGTCAGTTATCGAGATTAAATCAATGTCTCTATTTTTGGCTTCCTGGAAAACCTCTTCGATAGGGAAATTGCCGTCCGAGCCGGTCCTGGTATGGATGTGCAAATCGATTTTCACTTCTACTTCTTTTCCATGCCAATGATATACCAATCCTCGGGCGGGTCATATTGGGTATCAACTGTCAGGTGGATGATATTGAGCCTGGGACACAATCGCTTCAAGTCATCCACGTCCACTTTTTCGAACTTCTTTTTATTGTTGAGGTAGGCCTGCTCGGTGAGGGCATTCGATTCGTAATCCTCTTGGGTACGCCTTAGTATCCGGGCGATGGCTACCTCTTGCGGGCAATGGGTCTGCAGGATGACGAAGGTCTTATTATGTCTGGCGGCTATCTCAGCAGCCCGTCTTCTCAACGATTGGGTGACGAAGGTGGCATCGAGTATTACACTATCGCCCTTCTCCAGGGCCTCGTCTGCCCGTCGGAACGTCTCATCATATACCATCGCTCGTTTGCTCATATCCGAGGCGACCTTCTCATCGAATATGTCCTCATCTTTCAGTACTTCCAGTCTAATCAGGTCGGACCGAAGGATTGGGTAGCCCTTAATCCTGAAAATCTCCTCGCTGGTCTCGGTCTTCCAGGTGCCCGGCAAGCCGCAGGTAATAAGCAAAACACCAGCCCCCAACTCGCTTTCCACGAATTTGGCAAACGGCTCCTTCAATCTACGCCTCCTGTACAGCTCGACATCGTCGCATTAGATTATAACTGCTCAAATTCTCCTTGTCATTGCGTCCCCTAATTTGACCGTCTCCCCTAGCCAATGCTAGACTATTTTCGGGCAGCGTAGCTCAGGGGTAGAGCAGAGGACTCATAAGCCTTTGGTCGCTGGTTCAAATCCAGCCGCTGCCACTTATTGTTTTCCTGGTGAGTTCCCCTCAACAGATTGTGAGTATTCAGCTTATTGTGTTATTATTTAGAATAGCATTGTTACGGAGGGCAAATGAAGTTAGCTAGAATCGTTGCACCATTTAGTCTTAGCGCAGTGCTTTTTATCTTGGCATATCTGTCCAGCAAAGATATTGACAGTGGTTACTTCCCAATACTGCTAATGGGAATCGGGATAGCACTCGCAATTGTTGGCATTGCAGCTATTTTCTCAAGCAAATGAACCCTTTTCGAGACTGACCACCTATCCCTTACGGTTCAAATCCATCTGCTGCCACTTATTGTTTCACTCATGGTGATACTGGTAAGGTGAGCGTCACAAACCTAAGTCACTTATTTTATCTGGTTATTAATATTGATAAGATAAACATCACTCTCTGTTTTCTAATGTCCTTTTTATATCGTGAAAAAATTCAAACATTCTAAATAAATTTACAAAACCTTTAATATTTGCTATAAACTGGTTTTGACAATAGTGTTGGTTGCCCGAACTCAAATCTTGATGAGGAAGAAAATGACAAAGAAAACAGTAGCCATTATGATCATAATTACCATATGTTTCTCCGTATTACCCTTTTCTGCCTGTGATGGCGACATCAAGAATCCTGATACCTTTATCGTAGCGGAAACTGCCGATATTGCCAGTTTAGATCCCGCCTACGCCTATGATACTGCAAGTGCCGGGCAAATAGAAAACATCTATGAAACACTAGTTGAATTCGATAGCGATAGTACAAGCGAGTTCATTCCCTTGCTGGCGACAGAGTGGACGATTTCTGAAGACGGAAAGACCTATAGATTCAAGATCCGTGACGGAGTAAGTTTTCATAATGGAAACCCATTAACCCCGGAAGATGTTGAATATTCATTTGAAAGGGGGATGGTTCAAGATTATCCTCTCGGACCGCAATGGATGTTTTTTGAGCCCCTTTTTGGTTTGGGGAATTACACCTCTCGAACCGACGATGGTCTGGTCCCACTTGAGGAGATCAAGAATAAAGTAGAAGCCGATGGCCAATGGGTACAATTCAATTTGGCTACCCCTTACGAACCGTTCTTGCAGATCCTTGCTTCTTCCTGGGGTTCCATAGTTGATATGGATTGGTGTGTACAAAACGGTGATTGGAACGGGACTGAGGAATCATATGAAGCTTTGAATAACCCTGTTCCTGGTGGCTCTCCAATCAATGCGATAACTAACGGTACTGGCCCATTCATGTTAGAGTTTTGGCAACCAGGAATTCAAATAAGCTTAGTAAGAAATGATAACTATTGGGGTGCACCAGCCGGTCTTGAAAGAGTTGTTACTCAAATAATTGACGAATGGGGCACCAGAAAATTGATGCTGGAATTAGGTGACGTTGATTGCGCTATTGTTCCAAGTGAACAAATCCAAGAAATAAAAGAATTGCCGGGAGTCCTGGTTTATGAAAATGTACCTACGTTAATGAATCAAGCGCTTTTCTTCCAATTTGATATCGACCCTACCAGTACATTGATCGGTAGTGGCCAGTTGGATGGCAATGGTATACCTGTGAATTTTTTCAGCGATGTTGATGTACGCAAGGGTTTTGCTTATGCTTTCGATTGGGATGCTTATATCAATGATGCAATGGCAGGTTATGGGGAGCAAATATCTTCCCCGATAGTAAAAGGCATACCTTACTACAAACCGGACTGGCCAAGTTATGGACTAAATCTGACGCAAGCAGAGGAACACCTGAGAGCGGCCTGGGATGGACTACTATGGGAAAATGGTTTTGAAATGACACTCGTATATGTATCAGGAGACATCACGGGAAAGATTGCCTGTGAAATACTGCAAAATAATCTATTTGAGATCAATCCGCTATTCAAAATAAATATTCAGTTAATGGGGTGGCCAACCATGATGATTGACATGGAATTAGGACGATTACCCATGTATTTAAGTGGTTGGACCGCTGACTATCCTGATCCCCACAATTTCGTCTTTCCTTATATGCATAGTAAAGGTACATTCGCACATGCGCAGCGATATAGTAATGAAGTAGTGGATGACCTTATTGAAGAAGCAATCTCCTCAAGTGATCATTCAGAAAGGCAAATACTCTATGATCAGATAGCAGAATTGTATTATGACGAAGTCCCCAGTATCATGATAGGCCAAGCATTGGGTGTCTTTTTCTTTCGAGACTGGATACAGGGTTTTGTTTACAACCCGATAAGACCGACATATGAAAACTATGCGTATTACTTAAGTAAAGGATAGTAGTAATTCACTAATAGTGCGCAGAAAAACTGGCAAATAACCTGATACTTTCCGAAGCCAGGATAGTCTAGTTCAACACTTTCTCCTTTACGAAATCCAGCCGCTGCCACCTCAAGCAGTTTCCTACTTCTTCTTGGGAGTTGCTTTCTTTTCCGGCTTCGCTACAGGTTTATCGGTGTATAGCTCCGGGTTGTGGGTCTTGCAGGTCTTACACATATCCGTGACCTCCTTGCCTGTTATACCTAAATCATATCAACTAGTTCGATCTTTTGCCAACACGGGTGACCAATGGTAACCGTATCAACTTGACCCGACTCGGTCACACCAGTGAAGTTTTTATTTCTTACTAATTGTAGACGCACCGGATGTATTGATGGTGCCCATTGTAGGCTCGCCAATGTACCATAGTCTTGACGCACCGCTAATGTTAGCATCCAGTCTACCATTCAAGTTCACAGTGCCCGAGCTGGCACCACTAAAATTGACGTCGGCATTATTAACTGTGAAATTGTCAAGATTCAAACGGCTAGCACCAGATACGTTAGCGTCAATGTCGTTGGCAGACCCTTCCAACTGAATGGTGCTTGCTCCGCTTATGCCGAAATCGACATTGCCTGCTGTGATGTCACCAGTAACCCTGCTGGCTCCAGATACCGTGATATCCAAATCCTCAGTGGAACTGAAGTCGGAAACAGTACCGCGTGATGCTCCGGAGACAGTCAAGCCGCGAAGCTGAGGCATAGTCACCGAAGCTCTCAAAGTTACGGGCCCAAGCCATGTGACTGTCTTAAGCCCTATCTTCAAAGTTTGACCGTCTTGGGAAACCTGGACATACTCCATTACATTATCGTCCGCGGTAACACTTATATTGTACGAGCTGGATTGTTCAATTTCAAATTCAAAAGCGGTGCTGATCTCAACTTTGGTGAAATCAGTAAAAGCATACTCTTCGGTCTCGAGATTTCCGGACCCAATCAGACCTCCCGGCCAACCCCTTAAAATTAACAAGGTACAGATTACCGCTGCCGCTGCCACTATTGCAACTATTATTATTGCTTTCTTCATATCACACCTCCTTATCTTTGACCTGCCTTCACTTAATTATAACACTCACGGGAAGTCCTTGGAGAAGTAGCTTTAGAACACTGATGCTTGTAGATGAACCAAGGGATTAAGAAACCGTTGCTCTTTAGGTCAGTGAAGGTTGAGGATATCTTGAGGGTTTATGGGAGCTA
>DATKVL010000337.1:0-4882 GCA_035530115.1 Dehalococcoidia bacterium
TAATCCGCACCGGGGAGACGTCGGCAGGGAATTACTCTCGAGGATTCTTAAGCAGGCAGGCATAGACAAGGATAGCTGGGAAAAGCTATAGGTTGGCCATGTCATTGCGAGGTGTCTTCTTCCTTGCCCTGAAGGGGAAACCCTAAACAATGACAAATGACAAGGCTCAAATGGCAAATCAAGCTCAAAATCCCAATGACAAAACGGAGTAGTTTTAGCATTTTGGGATTTGGATTTCAATTGTCATTTGGATTTTGATATTTAGGTTTTAGTCTATGGGATTGCCACGCCCCGACAAGTCAGGGCTCGCAATGACACCCCCCTCTCTGTCGTTGCGAGGCACGATAGTGCCGAAGCAATCTCGGTGGGGCTGGTGAGAATGGGGCTTGCCACGCTTCGCTCGCAATGACACCCTTTTTGTCGTTGCGAGGCATGATAGTGCCGAAACAATCTTGTAGGGCAGGGGATTGCCGCATAACCCTGAAGGGTCGCGCCACAAAAAGAGAAGTGCCTGATAAATCAGGCAACTACAAAAATCTGGGGCGGAGCGAGGTCGTATGTGCTTGACTATGCTCTTATCTTGCCGATGAGCTTTTCCACTTCCTGGCGGTCATTGCAGTAATCGAGCACAGCTTTGCCACTGATGATTCCCTTGAGGTAGATCTCGACCAGGGCTTCGTCAAGCGAAATCATGCCCATGTCCCGGTGGGTACGGATTACATTGGGTAACTGGTAGATTTTGCCTTCCCGAATGAGGCTTTTCACTGCCGGATTGCCGAGCATGACTTCTACGGCGGCTATCCTCCCTGAGCCATCAACCCGGGGCACAAGCACCTGACATAGCGCACCAACAAGTAAAGAAGCCAGCCGTGTCTGGGCCAGGTGGCGCTGATGAGGTGGGAACAAATCAATTATTCTCTCTATTGCCTGAGTAGCGCTGGGGGCATGACCGGTAGTTAATATAAAGTGCCCGGTCTCAGCTACGGTAAGGACAGCGTCGGCAGTCTCCGGATCTCTCATCTCCCCGACCAGAATCACATCCGGGTCCTGCCTTAAGATATGTTTCAGAGCATTGTCAAAGGATAGGGTATCAGTGCCCAACTGACGCTGGGTCACAGAACATTTAATGCTGGTGTGAACATATTCTATGGGGTCTTCAATGGTAACTATATGGCGGGTTTCATTAGTATTCAAGTGTTGAATCATAGCTGCCATGGTGGTACTTTTACCGCTGCCAGTAGGTCCCGTAATCACTACCAGTCCTCTGGGCTTCATGGCAAGCACCTTACATATCGCGGGCAGCTCCAGCTCGTCCAGGGTGGGGATTTTTGGTGGCAACAGGCGCACGGCAAGGCTGATAGACCCGCGCTGCTGAGCGGCATTGCATCGCAGACGACCGACATCAGGTAACGTATAGCCAAAATCAAGCTCCAGTTGGCGGTGGAAGTGTTCCCTCTCCTCAGGCGTGGTTAGCTGGAGAAAAGCTTCGTTTATATCCTCAGGAGTTAGTAGAGCTACACCGTTTGCTGGTTCCAGGGAGCCGTCGATGCGGAACGCTGCCGGGCTGCCAGCCACCATATGCAAATCGCTAGCCCGTCTTGACTTACCTGTCCGAAGCAATGAAAAAACATCCATATCTTTTACCTCTTATAGAAATCACATAAATTCCCAATTTTACCGCTGATTTATAGTATATTCAAGTATATTTATAATATAGTGTAAGCTTCCTTCGTCCTTACTGTCAATACCCCATTAGTAATAGGAATATAGTATTAGTCTCACCATCCTCTTTCCCTCAAATCCATTTGCTAAAATCCAAATGACAATTCCAATCCAAATACTTAAATGCCAAACCTACTTCTTAGGCAAAAGAATAGCAGAAAATATCAAACTAAGCTCTTGGGCTTCCCTCAATAACTTTTGGCACTCATCTCGCCTACTGGGATTTGCCTTGGCAATCATTCTGAGCCAATGCTTTGTCTCCTTTGACTCTTTTTTGCAGATAGAAATTTTATGTTGGAAATCTTTCTTGGATTCTGCTCCATCTGCTTCCATGTAGTTTGCCCCGATACTGGTTCCTGCTCTTACTATTTGACTGATAAGTGGACTATTGATAGGGTCTTTGGGGAAAGTTTTTACAAGTTCAATAATTGCTTCACCAAATTGGGCAGTTCGTTCTTCAAGGTCGTACTTCTTTTTGTCATTTGAATTTTGGGCTTTATTTGACATTTGAGCTTTGTCATTTGTCATTGTTTAGGATCTTGGGCTTTGTAATTTGATATTGTTTGGGGTTGGGCGCTTGGTGCTTGGGATTTAACGTTTATTTTGTTAAGGAGAACTCAAAACTCCATGGGCCTTTCCCATCGACACGCGCGACCCAAACTCTCGAGAATCTGGGGCTCTCCCTCAAATCTCGGGCATAACTGTAAATGAGTCCCGCATTTGGAGCCACCCCCTTCACAATTATTGAGCTGCCCTTATGCTCGACTTGGACGAAGGTCACTTGCTGGGGCGCTAAGTCTACAATCTCGCGTAAATCCAGATAAATGCTTGCGCGCCTCCGTTCCATGGTGATAAATCTGGTATTAAGCTCACCGGCAGTAGCTTCTAACGACCCAGTCTGCGCTTTCAATGTCGCTGTGTCCAGCTGCAGTTGGGTAACGCTGGTCTCAACAACTGTCACCTCGGAACGCAATGTCGCAATCCCGGTGCGATTATACAGGATAAGAATTACGGCGAAGATAATCAGGCCAATACCGATGACAGTAACAACGGGGATCAGGACTCGTACCATAGAAAAATGCGGGGGCACATAGGCCTCAGGGAGGGCATTAAAATTCACTAATGAAAAGTTAGCTTCTTCCTTTTCCGGCAGCAGTTCCTTGAGAGCCAGCCCGATATTGACCATGAATTCGTTGGGGTTGAAGCCCTCGGCGGGTTCCACAGGCGATGGCAACGCTGACACCGAATAGTCTGCCCCGCCAACCACTGACTGCCAGGTCTCCGGTTCTTTTGCCAGGTCGCCACAGACAAACACGGGCACAGTAGAATCTAAAGGCTTTTCCATATGGCTGGAATTATAGAAGGCAACAGTCCTGTTGAACTCTTCAGCGATAAACGGCAGCTTTTCCTCTAAGGATTCAGTCTCAGTGGGCAGGGATAACCTGCGGATGACCTGTGGGAGCCTGTCTGCCAGAACCATAACATCCAGGTGGTCTAACCGGGCATTTACAATGATTGCTCGGGGCTCATCCGGGATTCGGCACATGGCCAGGGGAGCTAAGTCCATAATATATGGCTTAACACCGGCCTGGCGCAGCGTTCTGACCATAACGTCAACCGGATTGCGGGGGAAGGTGGCCAGGAAAACACGACTTTCTCCACTCGGGGCAGGCAGATGCTGGTATGAAAAGTAGACCTCTTCTAAAGGTGTTGGTATCGTTCTCTGTGCCTCACGCCTCACCGCCTCAGGAATTACAGCTTCAGGCAGCTCGGGCAGGGATATGACGCGATACAGAGAATCATGCCCGCTTAAAGCGATGATGACCTTGCCTGCCTTTGCTCCCGTCTCTTTAAATACCTGCTTAACCTTGTCGGCTACCTGCTCTTCGTCAACAATGAGCCCCTGACTAACCAGACCTGGCTCCAGTGGTAAGCTAGCCCACTTTTGTACCTTTTCGCCCTTCATGACCAGCAGGTTAATGCTGTCATCCCTGATAAATAACGTGGTAACTCTTTTCGCCATGCTTTATGTACCTTTATAGCCGTAGATATCCAGCGAGATGGTAGCTCTTGACTTGTCAACTTCTATGTTTATGCCCTTCACGTCAACGCTCCAGGGTAGCTGGAAGCTCCAGGATAGGTCGTAATCAATACCAGTTCCTAGAGCGTCGATGAACTTGAGTATGTTATCGGTGTTGCCCTCGACAACTACTCCAAATGAAGAAATAGAATAGGTAACAGTCCCTACTTTTTTATTAATCGGATTTGATGCGGTTAGCCTGGTTAACTTCACCCCGCACCCACCAGCCATCGTATATAAGTTTTGACCATAAGCAATCTTAAAAAAGTCCTCACCGTATTCGATGCTCTCTATTGATTCAGGGAATTTTGCCTGACTGCTGTCAAGCGATGATTGAGCTTGAGCCAGTTGGTCTTCCAGGCTGTCACTTTGTTTAATAAGCGCGGGCAAGAGAGTCTGAGCTCTCGACAGCCTATCCTGCAAGTCCCCCTGCTCTCTAGCCTGCCCGGAGTAAATCGAGAACAGGATGCCGAGGACAACAGCTAAAATGACGACTACGACAATCAGCCCGACTTTCTTACTCAGCTTCATAACCTACTCTGCTTCCTTGTAATATACCATCGTATAAAAATCCTGTCTAGTGGTTTCCCAAATATTTTTGCCTTTTCCATATTTTAGGCGGCTTTTATATATGCCGCCTCCTTCCTTAATCTCAACCTCACTAACGACTCTTATTACTGGCTAAACTTCCTCCGGCGAAAGCAGGGTAACATCCCACGAAGCAATGTGGAAGATTAGCATTTGAACACCGATAAGGAAGTTAAGTTCGGATTCGTCAAACCCCCCTGCTGGATAACTTATGCTTGAGCCGGGTTGTAATTGCACCTCGACACTACCAGCTATAGAACCGTAGAAATCACCTCCGGGCTGTAAAAGGGTTTCGCCCTCAACCGACATAATAAATATGGGGTCGGTCATACCTACGGGTATGTTTGGTTCAAAATAGATGTCCCCTACAGCTAGAATAATGCCGGGACCGATGATGTTCAACTTCCCCCCTATCCAAAGTGCAGGCTGGCCAACAGTACTACTCGCAACAAAGATAGTCTGCCCGTTTAAGTTAAGGGTCATCTCCTTGTT
>DATKVL010000338.1:0-2281 GCA_035530115.1 Dehalococcoidia bacterium
GTCGTTGTATGCGTAGGTCCACGTCCGTTCGCCGACATCTGTCGCGGAAGTAAGCTCGCTCTGGCCATTGTAGCCGTACCTCGTCGACAGGGACTTCCCGCCCGCCGTCAGCTTCATCGCCACGATGCGCGGGCCGCTGTACGAGAAACTCACGATGCGGCCACGCGAGTCCGTAATCGTGTTCGCCTCGTTCCCGTTGTAGGAGAAGTTGATCGTATTCGTGTGGGGGCCGTCGGAGATGGTCGTCACCCGGCCCTGTGCGTCAAAGTCAGCCTCCCGCCCGTCCTTCATGAAGAGCTGCGCATGGTTGTATTGATAGCTGGTCGTCGTGCCGGTAACGAACCATAGGAAGTAGTGCGTCTCTGTGTGTGATGTGAAATAGGCATCGAAGGTCTCGTCCCCACCCTCGTGGTTCTCCATCGTCACCGTGATCATGTTGCCACTCGTCGTGGAACCGGTCTCGTGCAGCTGGCCGAAGCCGATCGTCCGCCCGTCGAGGTCGTGGATCCACAGCCCCGAGCCGTTCCACTTCATGTACGGGAAATCGAAGCGCCATCCTTGGCCCACGTACCAGGGGTAACTTCCATCCGACTTGGGGTCCATGTTGGGAGTCCCGCCCTGCGTCGTCGTCGTACCCCCGGTCGTGCTGCTCGTCGGAGCGTCGCTCTGCGCCGTAGAAGTGTCGTAGATCCTCGAGAGCACAAGATCGAGGTGATCCTTCCCCGGCAGCACCACCTCCGTGAAGCTCGTCGACACGGTGCCCGCATCGGGAGAGGCCACCACCGGGCCCTGTCCGATCACCGTACCGCTCGGATTCGCGACGCTGTCCCGCATCTGCGCCGCACTGAGGTCCATCCCCTCGCCGGCCTGCACGCAGAAGTCGGAGAAATGGTTCGTCGTGAACAGCACTGAGTGCGTGTTGGGGTCCACGTGGTAGTCCTCAAGCGGAATCCACCGCCCCCAAATGTCATCGTAGTAGTACGGCTTTAAGTTCGCCTCGGTGAGCCCTTGGGGTATCACGCTGGGGTCGTAGACTATCTGCATCGACGCATAGTTCGAGAGCGCCGCATGCTCCGAGTCCACACTCACGCCATTGTCCGTGCGGGTCACGAAGACGCGGAAGATCGTGCTCACGATCGTGTTATACGGCGCGTCGGTCAAGGCGCTCTGCGGCACCTCCCCGATCTTTACCTGGCTGATATCCGAGGCCAGGCTCCCCTGAGGCACCGTCAGCGTCACCTTGTTGTACTGCACGACCGTGGGCGCGCTCTGGCTCACCGTCGCGGACGCGAGCCCCGCCATGAGGCTCCCGGTGCTAGCCTGGCCGCCGATGTTCCCCGCGACATCCACGGCCCAGATCGTATACGTGTAGCTCGTGCCGTTCACCGCCGTCGTGTCGACGAAGGATGTCCCGCCGAGGCTGTGCGTCCCGTCCTCCCACGCAGGGATTCTCGTGGCATAGTATGAGGCTATACCCGAGATATCGCTCGTGATCGCCGTCCACGAAACGGCGATCTGGTTGTTGCCGGGTATCCCCTGGAGGCCTTGTACGGCCGGAGGCGGCGTCGTATCGATCTGGAAGCCTATGCTCGCCGCCGTACTATTCCCCGCCTTGTCATAGGCAGTCACGGTGACCTGGTGCGTCCCGTCGGACAGCTCAGGCAGCTGGTAGGGGCTCGTGACCGTCGTCGGCGCCCCGCCATCGACGCTGCAGGCATAGTACCCGATCCCCGACGTCGCATCGCTCGTCGCGAAGCTGGTCGTCGGCCGATTGTTGTTCGTCCAGTCCGAGACGTTGGAGCTTATCGTGAAGGGCACAGGCGGCGCCGTGTCGACACAGAACGATACGCTTGCACGCGGACTCACGTTCCCCGCCCGATCCTGGGCCTGCGCCGTGTACGTGTAAAACCCGTCCGGGACCATGAAGTTCTGTGCCTCGGGATTCACGTACTCCGGCTCATACGCATCCCCATTGAGCGACAGCCACAGGGGCGTCGCCCCGCTCGCCGATACCGTCAATGGAAATGTCGAGCTCCGCAGGTATTCTCCGCTCGTCGGCGTGACGATGCCGATCTGCGGCGCCACGGTGTCCTTGTCGATGACCAGGTTCTCCGTCGTCGTGCGGCCCAGAGAGTCCGTAAGAGTGAAGCTCAGCGTCTGCGAGCCCTCGCTCAAGGTGACCGTTTCCTGGAACGCATCGCCTGAAAGCGTGAGGGACTTCCCTCCCTGGCTCAGGCTCAGGCCCGGGCCGTTCCCGACCCGTCCCGTCACCACCATCGTC
>DATKVL010000339.1:0-3386 GCA_035530115.1 Dehalococcoidia bacterium
TGGCAAAAACATTCTTATTCTCTTTTTCATTCTTTATCTCCCACTCCTTTCATTAGTTTGTGAACTGTATTTTTAGCAATAAAAAACGTCATTATTCCTATGCTCTTTCACCTCCTCTAATCTGTATTTTCTTTCGCACTAAATAATTTTGAACTCTCCACCTCCTTTCAGCCCTTTCAGTTCCCTCTCTGTAGATACCCACAGTGAAAACTCCGGCAAGTATGCTTCAGGTTATCAGAATAGCCAGTCTCCCTATCGACCTCGGGCATGACGGCTGAAGTTGTCATGGCTTCTTTCCCCCACGAGCTCATACCTGCTATTGTAAAATTGTACGTTTTCAGGTCTTGAAAAGTTACAAAATTTCGGGAAAAAAAATTACAAATTTGTGACATTTTCTCTTTTCCTTCTTCAAAGCAAAAAACCGACTTGTGTGGAAGTCGGTTTCACTATTGGCTCGCTATTGCCCAAGTGACCAGTTACGGGTTATAGCTCGTCGCCCCATCCTGAATGTATTAGAAAATCAAGAACTTATAAGCACACCTCCCTATCCTATGCACAACGCAAGTAAATCCATTAGGGCTCGTTGGTTCCTTTGCTGGAATTTGAGTCGCCTGCTCTTCCTATCTCTTCAAACACCCCGCTGCCCCTTTCCTAAACTATAACCCTTCCCTTGGTCTTAGAAGGACAATATCAAGCATGCTCGCAGAGCGAGGATTCAAATTATACATTTTATTTTTATAAGAAGTCAATACCCTAAACTTAACTTTTCTTACCAATCGGTACTTTTTTCCCATTACTATTTTCTAATCAAATTGGTACTTCTGGGTGATTGCGTGGTCAACTGAAGTGAGTTACTCTTAAGATATGTTAATTAAAGAGGAGATGGGAAAAGATATGGGAAATGGTGACCACATGAGTAACATGCTCACGGTCAGGGAAGTGGCCCAGCTCCTCCATGTCCATCCCAACACCCTTAGGCGCTGGAGTAATAAAGGAAGAATAAGGGCATACCGCATTACGCCCCGTGGCGACCGCAGATTCAAGCGTGAGGAAATCGTTCGCTTCCTGGCAGAATTGAACAGCGAGTCAGACAACTGGCAGCAAGCCGGGGAAAGACAGCAGTGACGGTAGTGAATAAGACCGCAAAAACGGAAGGGGGGCTGGGAAACCAGCCCCCTCCGCATGTGTTAGGAGTTTAGGTGTCTAGACGACTATGCCGTCCGGGATTATGGGCTCACCATGCTGGTTAATGGGACAGCCAGCTTCGTTGTACCCGGCCAGCAATATGTGAAGAGCGTCGATTTGAGATTCATCACCCGAGACTATGGCGTCGTGCACCATGGTGATAAGGGCTGCCGTACTGCCAATCCCGTAACCGATATCAGGATTGGAGATGTTCAGCAGCGCAGCCACGGCATGTCGCGCCAGGGCATTAATGCCGCCGCCGTTGGCATCCAGGGCCTCAAGCAGGGTGGGTGTCGGGTAGGTGGCCTTGCCATTCCCCCTCAGCGTTACGTCAACGCCGAAGATAGCCTCAAAGGAATCACCGGGGGCATAGCCGACCCAGGCTGATGCTTCCCAGTTTTTGGCGTTGTTCTTCCAGTAGCCGGGTGTGCATCCTTCACCGCCGGTGACCACGTTGGTAGCGTCATCTTCGTCGTACCAGACGCCGCCAGCCGCATCATAACCCTCGACATAAGCCACGTTGGTGGTGGTCTCATTGACTATGGTGTCGTAGTCATACTGGACGGAATCACCAGCAGGCAGGTCGAACGGACCCCAGGACATACCGTTGGTATCCCAGACTGTGACATCAAAGAGATCAGCCGTGCCGCAGTTGGTCACCACGATTCTCCAGTGACCCGTGTCACCGGCCGTGCCGGTATCTTCATCCAGGAAGATTCCATCGTCGTTGCAGTCAACTGTCTTCTGGATGTCTATGCAGGGCTGGAGTACCAGGTTGGTGGCATCATCTTCATCGTACCAGACGCCGCCAGCCGCATCAAAGCCCTCGACATACGCCCAGTTGGTGGTGTCTTCGTTGACTACCGTGTCGTAGTCGTACTGTACTGAATCACCGGCAACCAGGGTGAATGGACCCCAGACCATGCCATTGGTATCCCAGACCATAACATCGAATAGGTCGGCTTCACCGCAGTTGGTGACCACGATTCTCCAGTGACCGGTGTCACCGGCTATGCCGGTATCTTCATCTAAGAAAACGCCGTCATCATTGCAGTCAACCAGCTTCAGGATGTCTATGCAGGGTTGGAGCACCAGGTTGGTGGCGTCATCTTCATCGTACCAGTAGCCGCCAAGCTCGTCAAAGCCGTCGGCTCTTGCCACGTTGGTGGTGTCCTCGTTGACTACCGTGTCGTACTCGTATGTACGAGAGTCACCGGGGGCAAACTCGGGTATGATTTCGAGCATACCATAGAGGTCATCCCAGACCCAGACATCGAGGAGCGGCACATCACCGCAGTTGGTCACAATGACCTTCCAGTGACCGGTGTCACCGGCTATGCCGGTATCCACATCCAGGAATTCGCCGTCATCATTGCAGTCAACCGTCTTCTCGACATCGATGCAGGGGTTGATGACCAGGTTGGTGGCCGAAGAGTAAACAGGTCCAACCGCACCATCGAATACGTCCAAACCCTCTGCCATCGCTTCATTGGTGGTGTCCTCATAGATTGGCTCGGGATGATCGTAGGTTACGGTCCATGTCTCATCGATATCCAGATTGAACGGGCCCCAACCGGGACCGTAGTCATCCGATACGTAGACATCATGCAGCGGGCTGTCTCCGCAGTTGTGGACCTCGATCTTCCAGCTCGGCGTGTCACCGTAGCTGCCGGTGTCCTCAGACTCGTATATTCCGTCATCGTTGCAGTCAACGGTCTTCAGAATCTCGATGCAGGGCTCGACGGTAATTTCAGTACTAATCTCCCTGAAATTGGAGGCGTACTCATTACCACCCGGAGCCGGCCCGGTTACGCTGCAATGGCTGATGGCTAGGACGTCTGCTTCGGCTCTGAGCACCCCTGCCTGCATCGGGTCCACATCAGCAGCATCAACCACGTAAGCCAGGCCCGGATAGGTGGTGTAATCAAACACCACATACTCACCACGGTTCAACACAGGGATAACGGCAAAATTAATTACAGCGCCATCCGGACGCGTGAAGGTGGTTACAATCTCTGTGTTTTTGCCCGGATAGAAGTTAATGGCGGGGATTGCAAGAGGTGTCGACACCACAACCGAAAAATAGATAGTATCTCCAATGTGGTATTCACCAGCCGGCAGGATGAGATCCAGGTTTATCGAGTTGGCGTTGGAGTCCGCCGGGTCATAATCAGCCACTACAGGTATCGCCATGCCGAACA
>DATKVL010000340.1:0-2794 GCA_035530115.1 Dehalococcoidia bacterium
CGAGAAGAAGTTCCGAAAGGCGATAGCCGTGTAAGAAGGGCCGCTTCTGGCGCCCCTCTTCAGGTCGCCAGCCCCAGTTGCAGGCTCGCTTCATCAGCCGGTAGTGCAAGGCTACCTGGTCTTTGAAATCAAAGCGAGGGACAGCATATCTGGTATCATGAAGCAAGGCTGCATCTACAGCTAGTCGCCTGGGCATGCCAAAGGCGTCCAGGATTGCCCCATAAATATTTATGAGGAAACGACCAGGCTCCCAGAAGACGAACGGTAACTGCTTGAAAACCACTTCTTCGAGGTCTACATCTCTGAACCTCCCGGCGTTAAGTGGTGGATAATGGCCATCATAGCGGAGAACCAGGCGTATTTCAGGGGCCCAGGAGATTTGATGAAAGCGGACATGAGGCAGTTTTGCCATGTCGCCCAGGCTCTCCAGATAGTCATCAGGAGTCATAAAACGCACTTCGGCAATCTTCTTGCTGATCACATTTTTCCAGGCTTGCTCCATTATCCCAAGGGCGATATCGCCGAAGTCCATGAGCTCCAGGTCTTGCATGTAGAGGATTAAGCCCCGGTCAGGCAACTCCGCCAGTGCATTTTCCAGCACTGCGGTATACTCGGCTACCGCCTCCTCCCAGGATATAGGAAAGTGAATGTATGATTTATTGCGATATTCTTCGGCAAAGACCCAGTATTTTCCCAGAATATATCCCTGATTTTTCACACCTTCGGGATCATAACGAGTTATCGGTCGCCAGATGTGTTGAGATACTGGAAAATGGCGAGGCAGCGCCAGCATATCAGGCCCCACCACAAAGGCATGGTATTGGATATCACCTTCGCCATCCACGATGAAATGTGCCCTGCGGTCACCCAGATGAGGAAAGACGATGTACTCTATTCCGCTGTCTTTATAAGCAGCCAGCTTGGCTGCATCCACAGACCCTTCGGTGGGGAACGCACCACGATGCCTTGGCTCAGGGATGCCCATCACCTTGTGAAGTAGTTCCATATTGAGACGGAGTTCATCAGCTATCTCATCGGAGGTAAGTAAGGCGGCATGGGTATGGTGGGCATGTGTGTACAAGGGGTATATAGTGCCGTTTTTGTAAGCCGCTGCCAGGTTCTGGAATGTCTCCGGTATATACCAAGCTAATTGCACCAGAAGTTCATTGGTGACATCCAAAGCTACCGGCGCCCCCAGTGCTTCCGCCGTTTGTACTAAATGGGCGTATATATCACGTTCCTCCCGCGCCCTTTTCAGAACATAGTTCTCTCCCCGAATGGCATCGCGTATTTCGGGGTCATCCACCAGGGCAATAAGCTCGTTAGGCAGGTCCCACAGCGGCTCATGGGCGTGAAAGGCAAGGATAACGTAAGCACGCTTCATATCAGCTCGCTCCCTAGCCCCCAAAGGTAAGCTCGGTGGAAACCTCGGGGTGCTCCCTTCTATATTTCTGTTTCAGACGCTGGGCTTCACCTGATTTCTGCCATTCCCTTGTCTTGTTCACCACTGCTTGAAACAGCCTGCTGGCTTCCTCTTTGCTTTTCTTGTCGGTGGCATCCCCCAGCAACTCCACAGCCTGGTATAGTTTCTGGGCACCCCATTCAATCATCTCCACACTCCACCAGGGCCGGCAACTGGCCCACCAGTACTGGCAGCTATGCAGTCCCTCGTCCAGAAGTCTGCGTGCCTCGGGGAATCCAGGCGACTTTGTTGGAGCCCCCTTGACAGTGTGCAGCACAAGCTCGGTGAGCTGCCATTGCAACCCATGCAGCTCATGCCCAGGATATTGCCACTGAGGATAAGGTATGCCCTGCGCCATCTCATCTTCCCAGGTGCTCCAGGAAGAAGGAACTGGATTCACGGTGTCCACCTGAACGAAATGTTTGATGAGCTCCGAGATGGTGCATGTCTTGGGGGTTCCCCGGGCAAATACCTCGGAGAGCAGCTTTTCTTGCCCCGGGCGATGGTGTCCATAAACTTCGCCATCAGTGCCTGTGAGAAGATAGCTATGTCCCTCTAACCTGCCTTTAAGGGCTGCCAGAAAAGGTTCTGCCGCAGGGTATGTTCCATAGGTAATGCCGGCACTGAAGGGGCGTTCCTTGAAGAACACCAGGAAATCTCCGAGCCCTTCTACCTTATAAAGTCGGTCGCATTTAACGGAGCCAATCTTTCCCTTAAAGGAAAGCTCGTCCACAATTATCCAGCGAAAGCCAAGCTCGGCCACGGTTTGGGCTACTTCGTAACTATAGCACATCTCCGGGGAGAAAAAGCCCGTAGGCTTATACACTTCCCCCAAATAGCGCTGGTTAATGTCGTTATTGAGCTTGACCTGCCTGATGACCTCGTCCTTGGGAATAAGAGGCAGAATAGGATGATACATAGCACTCCCGGTGAACTCGATCTGGCCTCGCTCAGCTAAGTCACGGAGACCTCGAATCACGTCGTCAAGCCCGTATCTGGCAAGCTGTTCTGTGAGGACAGCATTTATGTTGAGGGTGATTTTGCCTCCAGGTGCCTCCCTCAAGACATGCACCAGCGTCCGATAGCTTTCATCGGTGACCTTGCGGACTATTTCCTCAGTCTGGGTTGGTGGTTGATAAATGTGAAGGAAATTGCTCCAGTACATAGTTCTGCTCGTCCACTGCTATTGCACAAATAGCCTATCTTCCAGTTTGTTTCTGATATCCCTGGCAGCAATAGTGCGGTAATAATATTCTCGTTTTGTCTCCTCACTGGCCCCGCTCTTGTTTATAGCCCGGTAGGCGTTAACCACGGTTCGCAATTGGTTGAGCA
>DATKVL010000341.1:0-1487 GCA_035530115.1 Dehalococcoidia bacterium
GTGCCCTGGTGGTCTAACCAGAGCAAAGGCATTATTCACCTCCCCCTTCATCACTTCTTCTACAGCCACCAGGAGCCCACCGGCAGCATATAAGGCTGCTTCGTAAGACTTCGGAGACATTACGGTATCAGGGTCAAGCCAGCCACCACCCTTTTCCGCTTTACTCTTAACGTAGGAGATGTACTCTGGCGCATGTATCATCTCCAGCTCTTCTAGCAAGGCGGGGCGCGGAGGCAGACAGGTGAGTTTTTCCTTAATTCCAGTTTCTTTTAAATAAGACACCGCATCTACTAGCCTGCGAGAATTCTCCACGTGGTCACCGGTATCGTGTTCCAAATAGATTGGGTCATAAACCAGGCCGGCTTTCATACTCGCATCATATCAAAGGTGCTCAAGCAAAAACAATTATGGGCGGGGCTTTCCAGCGCAAGTATTGATTTTTATCACGGAAAACATCTATGCTGTGGGATGCACAGTTCCGTGAAGGAAAGCTTTGTCCTGTGACCAGAGAAGAAATAAAAGAGTTGCTCAACGAGGCGGAGAAGAGGTTTGCCTCGGAGGCAAAGTTGATAAAGTTGGAGTCAGGCGGAGTCATTTTCGTTGGCGATACTCATGGTGACCTCGAAGCCACGGAGAAAATTATCCACAGGTATCTCAAGTCGGAGAATAAGCTAGTTTTCCTGGGGGACTATGTTGACCGGGGACCAGCTTCCCTAGAGAACATTAATTTTTTGCTCAGGCAAAAAATTGAGCACCCCGATTCTCTTTATCTGCTTATGGGAAATCACGAAGGCCATGCTGTGGTCAACTTCCACCCTGCCGATTTCTGGGAAGGACTGGATGCCGAACTTCGCCAGCGATATAGCGAGGTTCTTTCCATGTTGCCACTGGCCGTGTCCACGCCAAATGGAATCATCGCTCTGCATGGAGCACTCCCCGATGTGTCAGGTTTAGAGGATATAAATAGGATAAAGCTAGGTAACATTGAATGGCATCAGATAACCTGGGGGGACTGGCAGGAAACGGAAGGGGAGTTCCTGGGAATCGATCCCTATACCGGGAGGCCTCAATTCGGGCGAGGTTGGTTCGAGGAAATCATGTCCCGCCTGGGCAAAAATGTCTTGATAAGGTCTCACCAGCCAGATGCTCCACCCACAATGTATGGCAGAAGATGCCTTACTATATTCACCTCTTCCGCTTATAGACATTATATTTCTGAGCGCACCATAGCCCTGGTTGATTCGAGAAAAGTGGTAAAGAGCGTGGATGATATAGAGATAGAGATTATCTAAAGTCCCCCAACCCTCAAGATTTCAGCCTACTATGGTTAGCTTTGTAATTTACCTCATTGGTATTATCTGAAGATTATGCAACAATCTTGACATGACTTCCTCGAGCATCTACACTATTAAAACCACCTGATGAGGTCTGAAAGTAATGATATGCCCTGTTTGTAAATACGATATGATAGTCGTTGAGTATCATAA
>DATKVL010000342.1:0-7305 GCA_035530115.1 Dehalococcoidia bacterium
CTCGATGTGTTGCGAGAGTTCCGGGATGTCGTGTTGCTGGAAAGCGCCGTGGGCTCTCGACTTGTTGACCTCTATTACCAGGTCAGCCCCCCTATCGCAGACTTCATATCAGAAAGTAGCTTTGTGAGGACCCTGGTCAGGGAGCTCCTGGTTGACCCCGTTGTTTGGTTAGTTGAAGCTACGGGAGATATATGGCAGAATTAGGGTGATGTATAGTGCTGGGTTATACTGAGAAGCTTGCCCACTGGTAGAAGGGTGAGACACCGGCCCAGCATAGGACATCATACTTGCAATGCCAAGAGCCGACCGTGCCCGGACACGGTCGGCTCTTTTATCGTCGTTCTCTCCACTCGCTGATGAGTCCACTGACCTCGACGATTGCCAGGGAGATTGCCACGCGGGGTTTACCCATTCGACTTCGCTCAGGACAGGCCTGCGCAGATGTGAGATTCTTCGCCTTCGACTCAAAATGACACCTCCATCCTGTCATTGCAAGCACCTGAAAGGTGCGTGGCAATCTCAGCCCACAACAGCCACGTCGGGATTGCTTCGGCTGACCAAAGTCAGCCTCGCAATGACAAAAGGAAGAAGCCTAATGAATTGGACAAGTACATTTTTAAACAGCGTTGACCAAGACGGAGACGTGCCCGATGGCCCTTACTACTCAGGATAGTGCCCTGGAGCAGCTTGTATCACAGTCCTGGGAAACAGGGGTATAATAAACAAGGAAGGGAGAAGACGAGCAAAGGCATGAAAAACAGCGAGGTGGCTAAGGTATTTCAGGACATTGCTGACCTTCTGGAGCTTAAAGGGGAGAATGTCTTCAAGATTCGCGCCTATCAGAAGGCAGCCAGGGCTATCGAGCACTACCCCAGGGAATTAAAGGTTATGATTGACGAAGGGGAGGAGTTGCAGAGTATTCCCGGCGTGGGTGAGGCAATAGCTAAAAAGACCACCGAGCTGATAACAACCGGTAAGCTGGGTTATTATGAGAATCTGAAGGCTGAGTTTCCCCAAGGGGTGACTAATCTACTGGCCATACCAGGGATTGGTCCTAAGACGGCTAACAAGCTTTCCAGCGAATTAGGGATAAGCTCGGCGAATGAATTGGAGCGAGCAATCAATGAGGGACGAGTGGCTGAGCTCTTCCGTCTTGGCGAGAAGACCGCTGGTAATATCCTTCACCAAATCCAGGCATTACGCCGCAAAGACCAGCGCATCCCCATTGGCGAAGCTTTGCCCATTGTCGAGGAAATTACAACTGCCCTCCGCTCTGTCCCCGGCGTGAGAAATCTCACTCCCGCTGGCAGCTTACGGCGCTTTCGGGAAACATTGGGTGATATTGACCTGATGGGCACTGCCGATAACCCTAAGGAGGTTATAGATGCTTTTGTTGTCCTGCCTCACGTAAGGCAGGTGCTGGCCCAGGGGTCAACCAAGGCCAGTATTATTGTCAGCGGCGGGTTGCAAGTTGACTTGAGGATGGTGGAGCATGACTCCTTCGGTTCCTTGCTTCAGTATTTTACCGGGAGTAAACAGCATAACATTTCCTTGAGAGAAAGAGGGCGTAAGCAAGGGTTAAAGCTGAGTGAGTATGGGATAACTGTTATAGCTACAGATAAGCTGGAAAAATTTTCTACGGAGGAAGAATTCTATCATCGGCTGGGACTTCAGTATATTCCACCAGAACTCAGAGAAGCTCAGGGTGAAATAGAAAAGGCTGAGCAGGAAGCTATACCAAAGCTCGTGGAGTTATCCGACATAAAGGGAAACCTTCATACGCATACTGAATGGAGCGATGGGCATGATCCCATCGAGGAACTGGCTCTGGCTGCCAAAAATATGGGCTATCAATATATCGCAATCACGGAACATTCCGCTGGACGTGGTATTGCTCACGGTCTCGATGTGGAGAGGCTGAGGAGGCAAGTTGCTGAAATCAGAGCTCTTAACGGGCGCTTAACCGGGATTCATGTGCTTACTGGCATCGAGGTTGATATTCGGGCGGATGGCAGCTTAGACCTGCCACACGAAATTCTATCTGAATTGGATATGGTGATTGCTGCTGTGCACTCTGCCATGCACCAAAGTGAAGAAAAGATGACCCGGAGGGTAATAGACGCCATAGAAAATCCCGATGTTGATATGATTGCCCACCCTACTTGCCGCCTTTTGGGAGAGCGTGAGCCCGTAGCCATAGACTTAGAAGCCATCTTCCAGGCGGCAGCTAAGTATAATAAGATTATGGAGATTAACGCCATGCCTGACCGCCTCGATTTAAAAGATATCCATGCTTTCCGTGCCAGAGATTTGGGAGTAAAGCTCGCCATCGGGACCGATGCTCATAGCATTGCTCATCTGGGCTTTATGCGATTCGGGGTTGGCATCGCTCGACGGGCCTGGTGTGAGCCGCAGCATATATTAAATACTTTACCCCTGACAGAATTGCTTGCCTTTTTAAATAGGAATTGATGATTAGCATGGCCCTTTTTGACTTAAATGGCGCTTTGCCCCTGAAGGCACAGGGAAATTCCGGAGGAATATCAGTTCCTTGACATGCCACCGAATAATTACGAAAAAAGGAGGTTCATAATGGCAGAACAGGACGTACTCTACACCAAGGAGGATAACATTGGCATAATAACGCTTAACCGTACCGAAAAACTGAATGCGCTAACACACGAAATGCTCCGCAGTATTAATTCAATTATCGAAGACATTAAGAGGGATGACAAGGTGAGAGCTGTCATACTGACGGGAAACGGTCGTGCTTTCTCTGCTGGAACCGATATCTCAGGCGAAGTGCCACAGACAGCGGAGGTAGAGATAAACCTTATGAAAGAGAAGACCTCCACAGAGTACCGCCAGTCAATTTGGTTCTTCAACAGTATTCCCAAGCCAGTGATTTGCGCCATCAACGGGGCCGCCGTAGGCATTGCAGCCGAATTTTCACTACATTGCGATATCAGAATCGCTGCTGAAAGTGCCAGGTGGGGGCAGGTGTTCGTCTTGAGAGGCATGACACCGGACACCGGCGCAGGGACTTATCTTCTACCTCGCATCGTGGGACTATCCAAAGCCTGTGAACTGGTATTCTCAGGAGATATCATCGACGCTCAAGAGATGCTGCGAATAGGACTGGTGAGCAAAGTTGTGCCTGACGCAGAATTGATGCCCACAGCTATAGCAATGGCCAAGAAGCTAACCAGAGGTGCCCCTTTAGCAGTACAGATGGCTAAGCAATTGATGTATAGAGGCTTTGAGCAAACCATGGAAGCTCACCAGGAGGTTGCGCGCTACTGCTTCCAGTTAAGTTGCAAGACAGAGGATGTCCAGGAAGGCATCGTATCCTTCTTTGAAAAGAGGGAGCCTCGCTGGAAGGGCAAATAGCCTGTCAGTCAGTGCGTTTGCCTGTCTTGAAGGCTCCCGAGGTTTCGTGGAGGAGAAAGCCTGTTTTTAACGCGAAATAGGAACACTTATGCCTGCGTGAATGTGCTGGGTTAACCGCTTAGATGCTATAATCAAAACAAATAACAGAAGGAGGAAACACGATGTTTAAAACACGCATAACCGAGCTTTTCGGTATCAAGTATCCTATCACCCAGGGTGGAATGATGTGGATTTCCCGGGCAGAACTGGTAGCCGCAGTGTCCAACGCCGGAGGGCTCGGCATTATCACGGCATTTACATTTCCAACCCCCGCGGAGCTGGCCGCTGAAATCAAAAGGACCAGAGCACTTACTGATAAGCCCTTCGGGGTAAATATAACGCTGTTGCCTACTCTTCGCCCTGTGGATATTGACGGCTATTTAGATGCGGTCATCAATTCTGGAATAAAGATTGTGGAAACAGCCGGCAGAAGCCCGGAGCCATATATGGAGCGGCTTAAGGCGGCTGGAGTAAAGGTGATACACAAGTGCACCGCAGTCCGCTTCGCTCGCACCGCTCAGCGAATAGGCTGCGACGCCGTTAGCATTGATGGTTTTGAGTGCGCCGGACACCCTGGTGAAGAGGACGTTACTTCCCTCGTCTTGATTCCTCTGACTGCTGATGCTGTAGAAATTCCCGTTATTGCCTCTGGAGGCTTCGGCGATGGGCGTGGTCTTGTTGCCGCCCTGGCACTGGGAGCAGAAGCAGTCAATATGGGTACCCGCTTCATGGCAACTAAAGAGGCGCCAGGACATGCCAAAGTAAAAGAATTCTTAATCACAGCATCGGAGCGTGACACAGTATTGTTGCTGCGCTCATTCCGTAACACGATGAGAGCATTGAGAAACCCCACAGCCGAAAAGGTGCTCGAGCTGGAAAAGCAAGGTGCCAATATACATCAACTGGAATCGCTTATCAGTGGTAGGGTAGGTCTGAAATTGCTTGAAGCAGGTGATATCGATAACGGCTTGCTTAGCGTGGGGCAGGTAATAGGCCTTGTTCATGATATTCCCACGGTCAAGGAGTTGATAGACAGGATAGTAAAGGAAGCTGAGGAGGTTGTCTCCAATATAGCCGCCGGCGGCATTTTCAAGCCACTGCGTAAGCCTACCGATGTCGCAAATAAGTAGGAATCCCCCTCAATTATAGATAGGCTCATAATGGCTAGGGTTACCATGTTATTAATCATAGAGGAGGATGCGGTGCCTTGAGTCCTTGTACCGATGGAGATATAATATGACTTTCCGGAATAACTGTGGAGGTGGCTGGAGTGTCCACTCGAGATACTCAGGCAATCCAAGGGCTGAAAAGTGCTATTGTTGAAGGCAAGAATTGGTATGTGGCCGTGCTTGAAGCCATTCGCCTCTGGAGTAGTCCTGAAGAAGACTACGACGGGCGACATTATCAATATCTTGTCGACAACGAAGCTTTCGATTGGCTAGTTCTGGCGGAGAGGTTATGTGAAGAGCTCGATGGACTTATTCCAGAAAAAGAGCGGGCAAATCTTCTCTTCTTCGGTATACCACCAATAGAATTATCTAAAGACGAGTTTAAAAATATAATTGGTGACTTTAAATACCAGGCTCACCTCAACTATTTCTATGGCATTATTGTGGAAAAATTTCTCATTTTGGCTGTAACTGAAGAGATACGAAAGAAAAAGAGAGTTTTAGGTTTGAACAACGATAACGGAATAGTTGATGATGCCTACCAACGCATTTATGATGCCACTCAATTTGCCCTTTTAAAGCAGTTTAGAAAAGAAAGACATTATCCTCAGCTCAGGTCTATAAGCCTGAGCGAGCTTAATGAATTTACCTACTGGCTATTTAAATACCGGATAAAGAATCGCGATAAATCCCGCGTGGCCAGCGATACCAAGAAAGCCTTAACAAAGTTGCATGAGATATTAGACCTCAAAGCCAGGCCAGTCTACCCTTCCGCCCTTGAATGCTGAGAGCCGTCAGCTATCAGCCGATGATGAGTTCAGTTGAGATAATTCTTGGTGTAACCTTTTCAGTTTATCTTCGAACATCGCCAGTTTTTGTTTCTCTTTTTCAACAACCTGAGATGGTGCTTTGCTTAAAAAGGCGTTATCTCTTAGCCTGGCTTCAAGTTGGGCGATTCTTCCTTTGATTTCCTCACTTTCCTTTACCAGTCGTTGTTCTTCAGCAAGCCGGTCCACCATGCCTGCCAAAGGCAAAACTACCTCAGCCTCTTTCAACACCAAAACTAGGGCTTTATCTTTAGTGGGTTCCCTTTCCTGACGACCGAGTATTGTTAAGGGGCGAACTTTAGCCAGTGTTTCTATTATATTTGCTTGTGTGATAAGACCCGAAAGAAGCTCATCAGCATAAACTTGGGCTTCAATCCATCTGGTTGGCCCTACCTTATATTGAGCCCGAACGTTACGGATAGAGCGGATAATCTCTATTACGGAATCCATCACCCGCTCTGTTTCTGGAGCAAAGGCTTTATCGTCAGCGAGGGGATAAGGAGCTACCATTATGGAAGCTGGCATCTGGCCTTTGTCAGGTAGACGTTGCTTTAAACTTTGCCACAATTCCTCGGTAACGAAAGGCATGAAAGGATGCAAAAGGCGCAGTGATTTTTCCAATGTATTGGCCAGGAAGGGCAAAGGTGAAGGGGTTAACTGGCTACGAAGTCGTATCTTAGCAATTTCAATATACCAATCACAGAACTTCGACCAGACAAAATCGTAAATCTGCTGCTCTGCTTCACCAAATTGGAACTCTTCCATCAGCTCGGTAACATTTTTGACAAGCTTGTTGAGCTGGCCATCAATCCATTGGTCTTCTATTCTCTGCGGTTGGAGCTCTATTGCCTGAGCTTTTAGCCTTTCAGTGTCCAGGCTCTGAAGGATAAATCTGGTGGCATTCCACAATTTATTAACAAAATTGCGGCTGGATTCCAATTTACCTTTGCCCAGATTTATATCATTCCCCGGTGAAGTCCCGGTAGTTAGAGCAAAGCGGAGAGCATCAACACCATACTTGCTTATAGATTCGGCAGGGTTTATAACATTCCCTCGCAATTTGCTCATTTTTTCTCCGCTTTCATCGCGAATCAGGCCATGGAGGTAAACAGTGTGGAAAGGTATTTCGCCGGTATCCTCCAGTCCCATCATAATCATTCTGGCGACCCAGAAGAAAAGGATGTCATAGCCCGTTTCCATTACCGAGCCGGGATAGAAATAGCGGAGGTCATCAGTGTCCTCTGGCCAGCCCAGCGTAGAATGTGGCCATAGCGCTGAGCTAAACCAGGTGTCGAGGACATCAGGGTCTTGAATGATTTGTTTTGAACCACAATGAGTACAAACTGAAGGTTCATCTACCGATACCGTCAACTTGCCACAGTCCTGACAATACCATACTGGGATGCGATGTCCCCACCATAGTTGTCGGCTGATACACCAATCTCTGATATTTTCCATCCAGTCAAAATATATCTTGGCGAAGCGTTCAGGAATTATAGTGACCCTGCCATCTTTAACAGCCTCGATGGCAGCTTTAGCTAAGGGCTGTGTTTGGACAAACCATTGCAGGCTGACTTTGGGTTCAATCATCGTCTGGCAACGACCACAATGTCCTACCGAATGAGAGTAGGGCTCTATCTTCTCCAAAAGCTTTTTGTCTTCCAGGTCGGCTAATACCTTATCTCGGCAGGCAAACCTTTCCAGTCCGTGGTAGGGCCCGGCGTTTTCGTTCATAGTAGCATCGGGGTTCATGATATCTACCAAGGGCAAATTATGTCTCTGGGCTACTTCGAAGTCCGTGGGGTCATGGGCTGGAGTTATCTTCAACGCTCCGGTGCCGAAAGAAGTATCAACAGCATCATCAGCAATTATGGGGATTT
>DATKVL010000343.1:0-10666 GCA_035530115.1 Dehalococcoidia bacterium
ATGGGGACACTATCATTTGACGGTTATCTTATGTTCCCCGGGGCTTGAGATAGACAAGCGCGTGGTTCATGACCAGCTCCCCATTGAACTCAACTGCCAGTACAATGGAGAGAAGGTGATGGCACGGGGTAGGAATGCACAGACTTGTAGGCCCGTTAGGCTCATTACACCGATGGAATGGGCTGGGCAACTGTATGATAGCTGGAATGCAATGGCAATATTGAGGAGTAAGAAAATAGAGGTAACAGGGGCATAAAATGGAGTCTATGACCAAGCCCATAAAGGTTACCTTCTTGTCAAAGGCAAAAGTGAGGTACAGAGACTATGACAGTAAAGCTACCATTTGACCTGCCACATTTTCGGCGGAGGCATATGCCGACAGCCATCAAGCAGGGAACAGTATTCGTATTGACCCCGCTGGGGAAGCATAAGGCAGACAGTTTTGGGCTTGACGGCGTAAAGTTTGATGTGCTGTCCACCATGGGGGAGAGCGGTCCCTGTACAATAGCCGAGATTTCCAATGAGACGGGTATCAATGATACCAAGATAAAGGCAATAATGAAGGCATTGGTGAGGTCGGGATATGCTAGAGTGGCCAGCAATGAGGAGTAAATGAGGAAACAGTTAGCAACACAAGAAAGTCTACTGAGTAGAGCAATTGAAATCTTTCGAGAAGAAGGTATTTGGGTACTCTTTAATAGAACTTTAGCTTACATAAGTTCTATTGTTTTACCGTTTAGACACAATAAACTAGAGTTTCCTCTTTTACCTTATGTACTCTTGAGGGTAAGAAAATTTCACAAGAATAACCCTGATGATTTAGTTGATTTCTGCTTTCATGATGCTGCAAGGTCCCTGAAGCCTTTACAGATTAAAGAAGAAATTCTGGAACTCTTGAAGATTGTTAATGAGATAAAGCCAAAAGTAGTTTTAGAAATAGGAACAGCAAATGGGGGAACTTTGTTTCTCTTCTCTCGTGTAGCTTCGGAGAGTGCAACTATAATAAGTATTGATTTGCCAGGTGGATGGGGTGGCGGCTATTCTAAATGGAGAATACCTTTATATAAATCTTTCACTTTACTGGAGCAGAAATTGCACCTACACAGGGTAGACTCACACAGTGAGGGGACACTGAGTCAGGTTGAACATATTCTAGATGGAAAGAAAGTTGATTTTCTATTTATAGATGGAGACCATACATACGAGGGAGTCAGAAAAGACTTTGAAATGTATTCACCTTTGGTAGGGAAGGGTGGGATGATAGCTTTTCATGATATTGACCATATTGTGCCTCATCCAAGACCTCCATTCTGTGAAGTTAGCAAGCTTTGGGATGAAATAAAGAACAACTATAGGAGTATAGAGATAATTAAGAAGCAGAAGGACTATGGCAGAGGATGTGGCATAGGAGTCTTGTATGTGGAATAGAACTCTGAATTTTGCCTACTACATATTCAACCACATTAAAAACCACCATATACGCAGGTTTTTAGTTATAATAGTAAGAGGACTAAGCCAAGTAGTTCATCCGGCTCAGATTCAAAATGGCTTTATCAATTCCAGCTTTAGCACGGAGGATACCAGAAAGAATAGAGATATACTGGATGAATGGGAAAAGGAAGACAAGAAATCTATAAAGAGTATAACCTGGTTTATACCATCATTTGATTCCCCTCATGCAGGAATTAGTAATATCCTTTCCTTTATTAAGTTCTTTCTGAGCAAAGGAATTGATATAAATGTCGTATTACTTGGTAGTGCAATAGAGACCAGTCATTGCCTTCATATGATAAAGAAAAATAGGGAGTTTGATTTCTTGGAGAAATGTAAAATACTTGCGAATCCAGAGATAAGCAAACTGCCGTACACGGATGCTGGGATAGCCACAAGATGTGATACCGCATATAGCCTGTTGAAGTTCAATAATACAAATAGCAAATTCTACTTCATTCAAGATGATGAGCGCCTTTTATACACAGATAAAGTTCAGATTGGTCTGGCCGAGCAAACATATCATTTTGGCTTTATTGGGATAACAAATGCAGAGTGCCTTAAAGAGATGTATGTTAAGGAATTTGGAGGTAAGGCGGAAAGCTATTTTCAGCCTCCCAATATAGAACCAGTGGAGGGTTCCAACAAACAAATTAGGCGAGTTTTCTTTTATTCAAGGCCTGAGCCGGGCAATTCGAGAAATGGCTTCATACTGGGTCTGGATGGGTTAAAAGAGATCAGGAAGAGGCATCCTGAGGTAGAATTTGTAGCAGCAGGGTCGGAAATCAAATTCAATGATCACGGGTTAAACATAAAGGAGCTTGGGAAAGTACCACTCAGCCAGCTACCCGAATTCTATTCCAGTTGCAATGTCGGTATTTACATCTTATTATCCAGACATACCGGCGTAATCCCATTTGAGCTGATGGCCAGCGGTTGTGCCGTATTAACTAATAGGCGCTCCTATGAACAAAGCTATCTTAGACATATGGGAAACTGCATACTGTTTGACCTAACACCCGCTTCAATAGCAGATGCTTTTGATATTTTATATGGTAATAAGGAAATTTATCAGAAAATAATAGCTAACGGACTAAAGTTCATTAAAGAAATGCCTACTTTAGAGGAAGAGATAGGTAGAATGTATAAGTTTATGGTGGCTAAGAGATGAGGAAACAGTTAGCAGTATTCTTGGCAATAGCACTGATAGGGGCAATATGTTTTCTGTCCCTGCCGATTGGCGGAGTAACCATAAACTCCAGCACAGGATACCTGTCAATAAGTACCAATGTGGCTCTCGCTGTTAATACTATAGAAGAGCCAGTGAGCAGCCCTGTTTCCAATCCACCAATGACTTGGTATGAAGCCAATTATTCCTACTGCAAGTCCTTTAATATAACAAACACCACTGCTGGAGCCCAAACTGACTACCAGATGAAGTTGCTGGTGAATAAGAACAGCGGAAGTGATGGCAGTGGTACGGTAAACCTGAGTGGTCATTGCGAGGATGACTTTGACGACATAAGGTTTACTAACGCCACAGGGACTGTGCTGGACTACTGGGCTGAAACAATAAATGCTGGTGATAATGCTACAGTCTGGGTTGAACTGGATAATGTAAACGCCACTGGCAACACCTCATTCTCTCTCTATTATGGCAATTCAACAGTTACTTCAGCAAGCAATGGAACTAATACATTTATTGCCTTTGATGATTTTAATGACAATTCTTTTGATACTGCAAAATGGGCTAGGAATAATGCCACAACTATTTTAGAGCAAAATGCCAGGATTGAGTGTTCTGATTCAGCAGGGGCATACAAGAATGTTGTCTCTCTTGATACTTTTGCTGGTCAGTTTGAACTCAGGTCACTAGTTCAGAAAGCTACAGCTACAACTTCAGGGCATACCTATGTGAATATGGGCGATGCAAATACCGACCATAACCATTTCCAAGATGGTGCTATGTTTAGTTTTTATCCTGGTTCAGCGATAATTTATTGTGTAACGCATAAAACTGGCGTATCGACTCAATTAAACTTTGCAGCAACACATACAGCAGGAACTTATTATTGGCTCATCTTACAGCGTTTATCAACTGGTAAGGTAAAATATACTTTAGAATCTGCCGCACACACTTTCATTGAAACACAAACGCCAAACTCCACGCCGACTTTAGCAACCGCTTGGTATGTGTTTCCTATACAGGCTGTTAAAAGTGCTGCAACAACTACAGCATATTGTGATGTTACCTTTATCAAGAAGTTTGTGGACACAGAGCCAACCTGGGGAAGCTGGGGAAGTCAAGAAGTTGCTGTTGGTCAATGTTATGTAACAAATGGAGTAGGTGTTACTAACCTTACAACAACAAATGCCACACTGAATGGGAACTTGACCGACGATGGCGGCGAGAACTGCACCGCTATTATTTACTGGGGAGACAATGACGGGGTTATCACTTCCGGGGACTGGGATAATAATGAGACCATAGGAACTGACCTGACAAATGGAACATTTTACACGGATGTCAGCGACCTTACGAATGTAACATATTATTACCGTTGCTACGCCAACAACACCGCTGGAAGCGACTGGGCAGATAGCACTGTAGCTTTCAAGCAGCCAGCTATTACCAATGAACCAGACAGTTATGACTTTGAGACTGTAATGGCGGGCGAAACTTATTCCACAGGACTAACCGCTTTCAATGTCACCAATACCGGTGATGTGCCAGTCAATATAAGTATCCAGGGAACTAATATGACTGGAGGAATATTCGTTAGTGGGACAGAAACTGAAGAGCAAACACAGTATAATGCCTCAAGTAGTCTTTATCATGGTGGTAGCACACGAGGGGGGCAACGGTTAACAATCTCTAATAGAACTGTCACCAAACTTGCTTTTTATCTCTCCAAAGTAGGGACTCCAACTGGAAACATTACATTCACGATAAGAGACCTCAGTAATAATGTTCTCAACAGTAAAGTTTGGGGACTTGCTGAAACTTTGATTGGAGACGCTACTCAATATGAAGCAACCTTTGAGACTCCCGGAAACATAAACGAAGAAGTCAGGATTTTAGCGGAGTTTGATGGCGGAAATTTTACCAACTATGTTCAACTCTGGTATCAAAATTCGGATGTTATAGGTGGATATATTACGGTATATCTAGCTACTTGGTATGATTATCCCGCCTATGATTCCGCCTATAAATATACTTATGAGATATACAGCGACTATTCTTGGACACTTAATGACACAGCAACACCAGGGGCAGACATTTACGGGCTGAAGGCAGGGGTAAATAATATTACAGAGGTTACTGAAGAGCAAACTACTTATAGTGGATTTACACTCCTTTATCCAGCAAGTGCAAGTAGAGTAGGACAATATCTGACTATCACCAACCGAACAGTCACCAATCTCGCTTTCTCCCTCTCTAAATATGGTTCTCCCACTGGGGATGTGGATTTTACTATTCGTTATGTATCAAATGATACTATAATTAACAGCAAGACTTGGGGGAATGCCAGCGATTTAACAACAGGAGCAACATGGTATAATGTAACTTTTGATGCTCCCATAAATGTAAATGGAGATGTTAGAATCCTTGCTGAGTTTGCTGGTGGAAATAGTTCTAACTATGTTAAATTTTCCGATTATGGTGCGGATGTGAAAGCAAGCGAATATCTAACAGACTACTTGGGTGGATCATATTATAATTCTACAGCATATGATGGTGCTTATATCTATACTTACTTTGGTTACAATACAACAGTGAAGCTAAATTCACCATATAACAATCTCTGCACTAACCTATCAGTAAATGCTACACAAGGTTGGGGGTTAAAGTTATACACTCCAACAAGTTTTAGTGATGGTTATGAGAAATCGGGGGTAGTTACCTTAACGGCTACTGAAGCATAATGGTAATAATTACGCCTGTGGTCGGTCGGGCTTTAGAAAATGATAAGAAAGGAGGTGAAAGAAAGTGAAGAAAAGTTTTAAGTGGTTGTTGGGAATAGCCCTAGTGTTGACTTTGATACTGTCACCTGTGGCTGGGCTACTGGGCTTTGCTGGATTGGCTTCTGCTGAGACTACCCAGAATGTGACCATCAATGCCACGCCTGGTTGGCTCAGTATTAGCAATACACCTGACACCTTTGACTTCGGCACTGTGTATGCTACTACGGATGAGGACACAACTCTCACTGGGTTTAATGTGACCAATGGGGGTAGTGTAAATTGTAGTGTAACTATCCAGTGTGATAACTGGACACATACAAGTGGTAGCAATGACTGGATTTACGGTGCAGCGGCTGAAAATACATCTAGGTTAATGTTTGGGGTTGAAGGTGGAAGTTTTGGCGTAGCTGTTCCTGATGCTGATGGGCCTGCAGTCAACTTGACGGCTGAGTTAAACATCACTGATTCTCAGTTGTGGGGGATAGAGATAGATGCCCCGAGTTCCTTTACGCACGGGGACTCCCAACAGACCAACCTAACATTAACAGGTGTAATACTAGGCTAACTTAACTAGGACTCGTGGGAAGCGGGCAATTGAGGTTGAAAGGAAAGTCCCCTAGACTCAAACAGTGAGGTATAAATGAAAGGGAAATTAATAGGGCTTCTGCTGATAGGTGTTTTGTTGTTGGCAGGATGTAGTCAAGTTACCCCGATAACGCCGTATATACCGCCGGCAGACAATGCACCTGTTAACGGGCAGCCTCCAGTTGATAGAACCTGGATTAGCCCGGCAAAGGTACAGGTCGGTAATTTCTACCCTGGGGCAAGAGCCGAGTGGGAATTATCGGTACACAATGGTAATGATGCAACAGCAGAGTTTGCGGTAGTTTACCGTGAGCCTAGTTATACTGCTGGTGGCTATGCTGGTCCTCCAGCTGGGGCAAAAGAGTGGGTAATTGTTGCCGACAGTAGCCCGGTGCTGATGCCCTATGAGACAAGAGATATACTAATCGCCCTTGATGTTCCTGTCACTGCGGTAATCACAGCGGACAAATGGGAGTTTTGGATAAGTGTTAAAGATATAACACAGGGAGGTTCAATACAGACCGAACTTTGCTCGAGGTGGCTGGTTGTAATGCAATGAAATGGCTAAGGTTAGGCTTGTTAATTGTAATGTTCCTGCTACTGGTAGCACCTTTGCCATTGACAGCAGACTCAACAGCTACTATAACGATTACGGCGGTGGGCTATGTAGTCGGTTCGCCGACTGGGTTGACGCTAACCTACATCTCAGATTACGAGGTAGGAATATCGTGGACAATGGGGGAAGCTGCAAACAACACAATGGTAAGGGCTGCTTATGGCAGAGTGCCGGAGGATATAGCAGATGGCTATTTGGTGTATTATGGTAATGGGACAAGTTGTAATGACACAGCGGTTAATTTTGAGGAAACAGCAAGCCAGATATATTACAGAGCCTGGTCGCAAACTGCTACTGGAGATTGGGAGACAGAAGGCATTAGCGACTGGATTGAAGGAGTAGGAATGACTTTTATTGGAATTATTATGTTGTGTGCTTTGCTGATAATAGCGGGCTTCTGGCGAAAGAGTCAGCCTATGCTATGGGTAGCAGCGTTGACTTGGATTGGCTTTGCCTTCTGGCAGAGGTCAATAACACCGGCCTGGGGAACTTGGGACTTGCACGAGATACTATTCTACATCGGGTTCTTGATGGCTATAGTGTGCATCGTGGAAGCGGTGATGATTTACCGGGAGGAATCGCCGGTAGAGGAGAAGCCATTACGCAAAGAGCCCAGTGAGGAGTACTGGGACAATTACAACAAGATGATGGGCAGGGTAAGAGCCTCAAGCACACGGATTAAGCGACGGAGGTAAAAGAGGAGAATATAGTGGCAAGTGCATACTATTATAGAGTTACCATTAAAGAAGGCAAAGGTGTTCATCGTTTTTGGGCAAAAGACAGAAGGCGTGGAACAAAAAAGACCCTATATACTCCTGTAAATAATGAGGGTGATGATTATTCACATTATAAAGGTGGCACAGCTCACATACGTAAAGACCGTATTGATAATAGGTTAATAATCAAAGAACAACCAGCCATTATGGATAAAAAGTATGGCACCCTAAAAGTTAAGTGAGCAAAATAGATGTTAGCAAAGATTAGGGCAGATCTTAGTAAGCACTGGATCTCCTGGACAGGGTTTATTGGGCTGGGGGTAATAAGCTGGTATTTCATTATTAATAACCCACTACAGGTAACAATGGCAATTATTGGTTGGGTACTGGTATGCCTCGGGATGTATCTGGAGACTACAAGTTTTGGTAAAAATTATAAAGGAGATAGATGATAAAAGTAAAAAGTAAGGATGTAGGCTTTGGGAGATGGCTCTGGCTAACTCTGTGCTGGGCCTTCGGCTTTCATCACCGTTTATATTATGAATACCCTCGAGTACCGAAGATAGGGGATGTTGACCTAGCAATGCAGAGGTTGGCACTTATCTTTAGTCGCGGTAAACTGACCTGGGGGAAGACAGCACTCACCGAGTTCAAGTGCAAGGTATGTAGCAGGAAATTCTGGACTCTGACAAGAGATAGTCCGGTATGTAAGCGGCATAGCTGCTACATGGCTTTTCATCTGCACCCTGAGCGATATACCTTGAGGAGGGCAAAGTAATGCAGAAACTTGATAGGAAAGCATATTTCAAGCGATATTACCAAGAACATAGAGCTAAATATCTAGCACATTTCAAACAGTGGAGACAAGATAATAAAGACCGTGATATGGAACAGCACAAGCAATGGAGGCAGGATAATAAGGAATACAAAACGGAATATGCAAAGCAATACCGTCAAGATAATAAGGAGCAAGTAGCAGAAAATGAAAAGCGATATTGGCAAACAGAAGAAGGGAAAGCAGCAAAACAAAGAGAGAACATTGCAAGACGAACTAGGATAGAAAGAGTTGCTAACACTCTCATAGCAGAAGAGTGGTTAGCTATTCTCGCTCAACATAACTTTCAATGTGTTTATTGCGGGTGTAGTTTGCTTAACCTGTTTAACAGGGCAACCAGAGATCACATAATACCGATTTCAAAAGGTGGGGGTAACACAAAGGAGAATATAGTTCCCGCCTGCCGAAGTTGCAATTCAAAGAAACACGATAAGATTATGCAAGGAGAAGAACAAATGAGGAGAATAAGGTAATGGAGGTAAGTGGCACAATACACTCAATACGGGAGTGGGAGCAACTAATCATTAAGAAATTCCCCCACGATGTTATACACGATGGCCATTTCAAGCTGAGTGAGTTTGATCCTTCAAAGAGTGCCAGCAAGATACCTGCCCGGAGCGAGGCTTACGAAAGGTCCTACCAGCTATTCCCGGCAGGTAAGGTGCAATGGTGGGAGGAACGGGCCAATGTGCGGTTCTTTTATGACGAAAGGCACGGCATGGGAACGATGAAGATTAGTAGCCGGGGTATGCACATACTGGGCATGGAGATAGAAAGCCTGCAGGCTCATGTGAGGATAAAGGGAGCCGCGATACCGTTGAAGAACAATGTGCATATTAGAGGTAACCCATAGTCTATTTAGTGAGAAAGTGTCTTGATCCTTTACCGGGTTGAGTGTTCTCTTTCAGCCAGGCTTAATATGTGCTTGTAACCAGAATATACTAGGCCTATGAGGGGGCTTGACAAACTTCCCCGAAGGTGCTACACTAAGGTAAGTATGAAGATAGAGATGCAGAGACTTCAATGTAAGCGTTGCGGGCATAGCTGGTATCCTAAGCAACCGGAGGTAAGGATCTGCCCCAAGTGTAAGTCTGCCTACTGGGATAAAGAAAGGAAACAGAAGAGGTAAAGGAAATGGCAAATAGTCATTGGGGTAAAAGCTGGTATGAAGCACCCACTGAGATAACAAGAAATGACAAAACCTATTACTTCATTGGGAATATTAAAAATGGATACGGCACATTCTCCGAGGTAGATGTTCAAAGATTAAAACAAATAGCCAAACACCATCATATTAGTATTAGAGTTTTGTGCCGTGCATCCAATGATTATGTATCTGAACTATGGGCTACTAATAAACATCTAAACAAATTCACCTAAGTGCTGGCCCTTTACCGGCTTGGGTGTTCTCTTTCAGCTAGGCTCAATGCGTGGTTGTAACCAGAATATACTTAGGGCTTGACAAAACAGTCTAGCAGTTATATCATTTGTATTGTTACGGGAACAGGGTAAATAGGATGCTTAAAATCATCCATTATCCTAGGGCTGGTTGGAGTAGCTGAGAGCTATTTCACCAGCCTTATTTTATTGACAGGCTAAGAGGTTATTGAGAAAATGCCTTGCTCCCTCCCCGGCTTGAGCAGTTCTCTTTCAGCCAGGCTTAATGTGTGCTTGTAACCAGAATATACTAGGTCTATAAAGGGGGCTTGACAAACTTCCCCAAAGGTGCTACACTAAGGTAAGTATGAAGATAGAAATGCAGAAACTCCATTGTAAGCGCTGCGGGCATAGTTGGTATCCTAAGCAACCGGAGGTAAGGATTTGCCCGAAGTGTAAGTCAGCCTACTGGGATAAAGAGAGGAGACAATGAAAGTTATTAAAGTAAATAAGCATGAAGCTGGAGTCTTGCTGGAAGCACTAGAGTATTATGAGAGTCTTTTGCGTGAGTCTGGTTATAAACCAAGTAAATCACCCGAGAACATTAGAGAGAAGATTTACGACAAGTTTCCAGACCTAAAGCCTAATCTTGAGGAAGAATTTGTTAAAGCAGAAGTAGTAAGCACTTTGGCTTATCTTCTATCTTCTCCAGCTCAGCCCAACGCTCCAGAGAGCTAGCCATTTTTGCTGGCCCTTATTTACGCCTACATACCCATTATTCCCTTAAAATCTCTCATTCTCCCCTATTCTAAGCTCCTTACCTACTATACCTCATATAACACCCTGCTAATGCCCCTGGGGGCTGATCCTCAACCGGCGCGGTCCTTTAACCTTCACCTTTCCCGGGCAGTTATCACCATGGCTTAATCTTTCTCCTTTATAGCTAAACACCCCTTTTCCCCTTAAAATCCCCCTATATCTCCGTCTTCTATGCTTTCACCTAGTATATCCTATACCAAGACCTAATAATGCACTCTAGCCCAATAATCAGCCAGTAAGGGGTGGTGGGTGGTGAGGGGA
>DATKVL010000344.1:0-9627 GCA_035530115.1 Dehalococcoidia bacterium
TGATTATGATATCTCCGGACCTGGTGAATCTTACACCTTTGATGTTGAAGAAAATTTCTTTGATGAGAGTGAAGAGGATTTCGATACATTCTTTGAAAATTGGTTTAATAAACAATAGTATTTAACATCTTTTAACATTCCCGATTTTCTAAAGTCGGGAATGTTGGTTATATTTAACTATACAAATTTAAAAACAACTTATAATGCAAAAAACTTATCAAACAGTTCAAGCCAAAAATTTAGCAAAAGCTAAAAGGATTTATGAATACCTTAAATTCAACAAGTGTATGTCTGAAAATACATTTGCCGCCTTATATTATGGCTGCAGTGCTAATCAAAAAATGTACTATTCTGGATCTTATTCCAATTTAGTAAAAACAACCAAACAATTCCTGTATGATCATGGTATCATGGAATTCAAACTTATCAACAACCTCAGAATGTATGCAGCTACACAAAAATGTGTAAGGACTAAGTCTTTTGAAAATGCTACTAAAGTGGCTCAGGTGACTTCTGATGATGCCATTGACCGTGCCATTGCTTATGTTGAAATCAACAACAACCAAGTACCTGCGGAATTCGAAGGACCTATTGTAGCCAATATGCTAGGCCTTGAAGGAAAAGTATGGAAAGAATTTGTGGACTATTACAAATATCAGGAAACCTGGATTCCAAAACATCAGTACAATCTCCCCATCAAATACAAAGTTATTGGTGTGGTAATGACCTTAATGAGTGCTGGCCTTTTGAAAAAAGTCTAAAATGGAAAATTACAAACAACAACTCAGAGAAAATAATTTAAAAGCGGCCAAAGCTGTTTTTTATAAACTCAAAACTGCTGGTGAATTAAGGCAAATTGATATTCATAATATAGTATGTGAATCCAGAGGTTGGGATCCTTATTACGTAACTCTTTCCTGGAATTTCAGAACCATTAAGAGATATCTTAGGGATCATGGTTTGGCAACCCGCTATACCAGAGGAAACGGAGTGTATTTCAAAGCAACTCCTAAAGCTCTGAGCTCAACTACTTTTAATGAAGCTGTTGGGTTACATGAGACGCAAGATGAAAGGGTTGAAGCTTTTAAAGAAAGATATTCAGAACAATTGGAGAAATTTGAAACCCGAAATCGGGAAAAAGTTTTAAGAGTTGTTTGTACAAATGGTATGGTTGCTGAACCCAAAGGTGAATTCAGAGGGTTGCAACTGAATGATGAGGTGATATATTACCGAAAGAAAACAGGTGAATCAGGTGAAGGATATGTATCGTCAGTGACTACCTATTCCACGAGGGTTGTAAACCAAAATTGTTTTTCATTATCAGTTTTTAACGGATTCATCAAAGGAATCGGATATGTTGAAAGCGAAGATATGTTCCTGGAAAGTAATGGTGATGAAATCCAAATTATAAAAAAGACTTTGTAGTTGTTTGTTTTTGTATATCTCTAGGGCCGGTTATTCAATCGGCCCTTTTTTATGTTTAATTCTAGAGAAGCGGTATTAAGTACCAATAAGTTATGGAGGTGATTCTGTAATCTAGAGCACAGACGAACTCTTTATGTATATACCTATTACACCTCAGAACCGTGCCCTTCTCGTGATGTTGTTCAAAAACTAGAGATGTTCAAGTAACTTGAACGAGGGAAAAAATTGAACAGCTGTGTGACTTTCTTAACAATTGCTTAACAATCATGAAAGATACAGAGCCAATTTCAGAAACATTCCGGGCACTTTCAGTGATCCTAAATTTCTAAGAGGTAGGGTCTCTTCATCCCGAACGCTTAAAGTACACGGATGGGCACCTGACAGAGCGTATAAAAACTTGTGCGTATAGGTAACTTATACGAGTCAAAAAAGTATACGCCCGGGCCTAGGGTAGGGTGGAGTCCACTCTTCCTGACTCGTCGCTGAATCATCGCCCTTTGTGCATGGTGTGCTAACGTTTATGTGTGCTTATGTCTGAACCGGTACAGCCCTAACGCTGAGCCATACCGGGTATATAGAGGGTTTACCAGTACTTCTGGGTTTTATCTGTGATGAATCCGAACTTCCTTCCAAGGCGCTCAGTTTCCACCATTTTACTGGTGATGCAGTCATCGGCTGCATTATCAGGGTCGTGGAACATGATGTTGAACCACTCAATTACTTCCTGGGATGTGATGGTACCACAGTCCTCATGGTAAAATAATTGATTGCCATTTTTATCAAAATTAGCCGGACGAGCTGGAGATGCAGCGCTAGGCTGCGTGGCTCCAAATTCGTTAAGGCGTTTCATGCACTCAAGTGCAAAATTGTTTTTTGTCATATTTTTTTATTAAAAATCGTTGCGTTGTGCTACGCCGCGGCTGGACAGTCCCAGCTTGTAGAATTCTTCTTCCGAAAATCCACCCATGTTCTCAACACCGGTTGGGCTCCACTTGCTCTTAAAGTACATGGCCACGCCATAAACTTTGTGGCGAAAATAAGCAAAATCGGGGTGATTTGGCCGTTCTTCGTTAGGGATGGCTTTGATTGAATTGATCCAAGCATAATGAGCGTCTTGTTTTTCAAACCCGGCAACCACTTTATCATAAACTTTTTCAACGGTTTCATAAGAGCGAACCGGGGTACTTGACTGGTAGTAACTCATGGTGCCTTTTTCACCGGATTCAAAAACAACTGCCAAACAACCTGAAGGCCGTGTTTCTGTGTAAACTTTGTAGGTACGATTTCCTACTGTAACTGTGTTGTTCATTGTACGGTTATTTAAATTTGTATACTACAATATAACCAAAATAAACGAAACTAAAAAATTCTGGTGCACTTTTTTTACAAATATGTTCTAAAACACCTTTTTTCTAAGTAACACTCTGCTAACCTACTAAAATTCCCCGCGATGGTTGCCCCCTAGTAGACGAAGCACTTTTTTGTGTTTTTTATGCCCAAATATTTTTTTATCCCAATTATTATGGTTATATTAGACTTATACAAATTGGAAATATGAACATTACACGAACATCTCCATTCACAGGTATTACACGGACTCTGGACATTCCTGTTACAGAGGAACAAGTACAAGCCTACCAAAATGGTGAACTCATACAGAGAGCCTTCCCACACCTAAGTCCAGGTGAACGTGAGTTTATCAAAACCGGTATTACCGACGAGGAATGGGATACGATGCTACCTCCTGAGTAGCACACACTCTTAGGTGGCGGGCTAGTCACCCACACTTAAGGACATACGTACAATGTACACACGTACAAAAGGGGTCAGAGAACTGCAAGTGACTATGTAGAATCTCTAAGAGGGTAGACTCCACCCTGCCCTATTCTGGAGGGAATCCCAGCTAACATCACCGTTACACTCACGTAACATTGGAGGTATGGTACCTTAACATCACAGTAACAATGCACACAGTGTCACTCTATGAATCGAGACACACATTTCTGTAGCCTATCTCTTTTAAGCTTTTCAGTATCATTTAACATTATTTAACATTTCGCGTTGCCCACTATCCAATCCTAATGGTTATATTAGAATATTACAAATTTAAAAATACGCTATGGAAAAGTTTGAAGTTCCAAGGGAGTATGAAATTATGGGGCACGCAATCCAAGAAGAATTGGAAGCCAACGGGATTTTTGTGCGGTACCAATTATGGACCTCACCCCATATCCTGGAAATTCGTATGCACACACTCAATGATTATGAGAAGGCTTACGAGTATATGAGGCTGGAATGTCCTACCGAGGTAGCTAGTCTCTGCGGAGTGGATGAAAGTAGGCTACTACTATTCCAATTCGACGGAGTTTAGAACACACACACTCATTGCTTTCGTAAGGAAAAGAGTGCCCTGCCCAAAATTTACTTTAACACTGGGGCGCAGCCGGGAATAAGAGGAGTACTCAAGGTGTCCTGGCGCGAGTCTCGGGCACGGGATGACCAAAGGTTAGGCCTGAGCCCTGGGTTTGATTTGTAGACAGCTCTGGTATTATTTAAAAGGAGCCTATGTATATGATTTGTAGAGTGTTTGGGTATACTATAATGAAATTATATTTTTAACATTTATTAACTAAAATTATTTTCTTTTGTCGTTATAGTTTGTTATATTAGATCTATACAAATTTAAGTTATGGAAAAAATAAAGGAAATATTAGAGAAGGAGTTCAGGGATATTCCTGTGAATGTCCTTAATAAGGAAGAGGATAAAGTTTGGATGAGGGAGAATGAAATTGACTTTGAGGAAAGTGATATGGATTATGATTATTTAATTGTAATGGATGGAGATGAGTCCATGTATTTAGGTGGAGCTTTTGAAATCACTTTAGAAAATGGAGAATTTAGGGCGGTTTGGTTACCTTATCCTGAGGATCCTTTTAAGAGTATTGAAGAATTTGTAGCTCATGTAAAAAATTAAATTTATTAACATTTATTAACATAAGTGTTTGCCCGAGATTGTAGGGATTGGTTATATTATAGTATTATACAAATTTAAAAAGGACCAAATTATGAGTAACAACATGGATTTAATGGCACGTATGCAAGTTGCTAATGAATTAAGTATACTTACAGGCATTGATGAAGACAAAGCTGATAGGCTTGTGAGTGGATTCCTGAATGGTTCTACTAGCCTTTCTATAATGAGAGAATATTGGAATGCTAAGAGTGCGAAAGCTGCGGCGGAAGTTGTTAAAAAATATTGGATGTAGTTTTTGCACACACACATTAAGAAATAAAAAATATGAAAAAAGAAGCACTGAACGAAATAGACTTTTATAGTAAGCCTACTAAGTATGTTACTGGGAAAGTTGATAAAACTGGAATTGTAACCGGAAATGAAATTACGAAATTGAGTGAACTTTCTGCAGATAAATTATTTGTTGTGGGAGATACGGAGGAGGATTTTGACCGGGACTACATGGAAGAATTAGAAGATATTTTTGATGGTGGGGAATTGATTGGGGAGAGCACACTGGAATTTGAAGAGGGTGATGAAGATGTAGTGGAGCCAGGAATTACATATATTGAAGTGAGGTCCTGTTTTGTTGACCCAGTTATTGGGAAGATTGTAAAAGTTTGGAGTGAGGGTCCCGGAGGTGGAGAATTTGCCACTTATTTTGGATGTGAGTTTACTTACAAGGCAATTGAAAGAGGTGCCCTGAGTGACTCAGATGAACCCAAAATCGAAGACACTGAGATCACTCTGGTGATCGAGAAAGACATTCTGGCAGATTTAATGACGGAGTTTGGTTCTGGTTCAGGAGTGGTCGTAGACCAAATTAAGAGTGACTTTAGAAGGATGATATCCAAGTACTATTTAGGATAACATTTAACATTTATTAACATAACTATTGGCCTGGAATTGTAGGGATTGGTTATATTATACTATTACAAATTTAAAAAGGACCAAATATTATGAACGCAGAAGAAATAAAGAAATTCAATAAGGCCAATGAAGTAGTCCATAAAGTGGAAGATCAGTGGCATTACCCTATTATGATGAAAGCTGGTTATAAGTCACACACTAAAGAAGGTGTTGGATTTGTAAGAAGTTATAAGTATGTGAAGGGCGACCATGAAGTTACCTGTGTAACAGGCGCGAGTTCGGATCATTGGAATGATAATAAAGGAGGATTTGGATATTGGGCTTCCTTGGAATCTAATTTGAAATAAGTCACACACTCTTTAATAAAAAGAAATAATGGAAGAAAAAGATTTTAAAGTATACGTTCGCAGAATGTATGATCATAATTATAGTGTGCGAACGAATTGGGAAGTCATAGTATTAGATGACTTAGATGTGGATGAAGAAAAAGCTGACGCTGAATATGGAATGTGGTTTGATGAAGTGGTGGAAGATATGGGCGAAGGTAAATATGTTTAATTAGCACACACACTTAAAATTATGAATAAAGAAATAACAAATGAGTATGCCCAGCAATTCCTGGATGGAATGGACGACGAAAGTCAAGAATTTTACAAGGAATATGAGGAAATTTATAGTATCTCAGACCTTGCCAGTTTTATTGATGAAAATTGGAATGAAATAACAGGTCTGGAAAATAGAGATAAGGATGTGGAAGGATATTTCCCAAGTGAAGTTGAAGAGATACTTAATGAATTAGGAGTTGATTATTGTGATTTTAGCGATTCGTGGGGAATGCAAAGAGAAGGTTGTGGTGATGAGTATTGTGATAATTGCGGAGCCGAGCTGGATGGTGATAACGAACTGGATGGCAATGGAGGTTGCACCGCATGTTGTGATGAGGATGAGGATGAGGATGAGGATGAGGACGACGAGTAATTTATACACTTAAAAATTATGACACAAAAAGAAATTGACGCTTGTTTTGAAATAAGCGAAGCCATTTACAATATGTTGAATGGAGATGACGTTGATAGTGATCCTATTAACGAAAGTGAAAGGGAAAGAATGGAAGTCTTGATAGGCGAAGACCTGGAGCCCTTATGTGATAGTGATGAAGTTGAGGGCATTGTCACAAGGGATATGTGGAAAATTCATGGCATTTTAGTTGAAGAAGGATATTTAAGCATTTAAGAAATTATAAAATGAGAAACGCAGATATTTATATTAAGGATGAAGGGTACATGGATGTAAGAGTCCACAGAAATTTGAAAGCCCAGGAATTTATGCATTCACTTGGAATTGAAAATAGTTTAAGGGCTATTGGAAAAACGTATTGTGGAGAACCTGTATGGGTGCCCGGTTTTAAGGGGGACAATGCTATGTTTTCCTTTGCTATAAAAAAGTCAATGCACAATAAATTTGTGAAGGAATGTGAGAAGGCTGGCTTTGTTGTTGAAAGTGAATTTAGGGAAAGACGTTAATTAACATTTTTTAAAAATGAAAAAAATTGTAGTATTAAGTTCGGAGCAGGACTATTGGGAAGCATGTTATGTGAATGGCAGAAGTGTTGAACAGGCCCACCATTTAGGTGATGGGTATGGTAAGGTTAAGTTTTTACAAGATGTGTGCAGGGAGCACGGCTTGACCTTTGATGACATACAAGAAATATCTGCGGAAGAAGTGGATGATGATAAGGCTATGAATTGTGGAGCTTTTCCAGATTTGCTTTCGGAATTGGAAGGAGATTATTCTTAATCTTTTAACATTTTTTAACACCAGTCCTTGCCCAAACGTGTAGGGATTGGTTATATTATACTATACAAATTTAAAACCAAACAAATTATGACAGTTTACACAGACACAGAAAAAATGACGGCATCTTATTATATGGAGGCCGATGGGTTTGACGATTATTCAGAATATGAAAATTATGCTGAGGCTTTCGTTGACCAAGCCAACGATATATTAGGTGAGGATATAAACGAAGCCTTGGAAGAGGAAGGTTTTGAAATTGATTATGGCAAGGCCAGGGCTTCTGAATTTTCTTATGACCGGGACCACTCAGGTACGGACATTTATTTTCCCATTTCTAAAATCGAAGAATAAGATGGAAGCTAAAGATATCAAAGGAATATTGGAATACGAATTGGGTGATTGGAATGACAGCGCCCGTATTTCTGAGGATGGTAAAACAGTTACCATCCAGGTTGAGAACTGGGACCGTCCTTCAAGCGACGAACCTTACGCTTATAGGTTTGAGTTTGATTTAGAAGGAGATTTTTTAGCAACCGGTGTCGGTGGTTGTGGTCGTAACTGGGGAACACCTTACGATGGTGCCGGACTCGATACCCTTGAAAAAGTAAGGTATGCTTGTGAATGTGCCAAGGAACATAACTGGAGAAATTGGGGAGGAATGTAATCATGACAGCTATAGAACAAGAATACAAAACTCTGGTAGCAGAGCAGCCTGAACTGGACATCACGAACAAGTACAAGATCGCCGGCTTTACTGAAAATGGCAAGCACGGTCTGTCGACAGGCTTTTACCGACCACATCCAATGGGTGGCTACGGCGGAGGTGGACATTACAGCATCGGCTGTTCCGCTCACATTCAGTGGATGCCACGAAAGAAAGTGTATCATGCTAAGTGGTCAGAACAAGACTGCGGCACGACAACAAGAGAGCAGGATTTCGAAACGTTAGCGGAAGCTGTTGCATTTGTAACACCCGTCTTCGGTGGTATACTTGGTTACTTCGGAGATAAGTATAACGTTTAACATTTTTTAAAAATGAAAAAAATTGTAGTATTAAGTTCGGAACAGGACTATTGGGAAGCATGTTATGTGAATGGCAGAAGTGTTTATCAGGGACATCATTTAGGCGATGGGTATGGTAAGGTTAAGTTTTTACAAGATGTGTGCAGAGAGCACGGTTTGACCTTTGAAGACATACAAGAAATATCTGCGGAAGAAGCGGATGATGATAAGGCTATGAATTGTGGAGCTTTTCCAGATTTGCTTTCGGAATTGGAAGGAGATTATTCTTAATCATTTTAACATTTTTTAACACCAGTCCTTGCCCAAACGGGTAGGGATTGGTTATATTTAACTATACAAATTTAAAAAGGCACAAAATGACCGAACAAATTAAACAACAATTTTTGAACCTGGCTTGCAGCCTCTCACCTGAGAATTTAACTTGTGATGGTGAATTACCTAAACATGTAGTGCAGGCTAAATATGCTGATTTAATGAGGCAATGGAAGAAATTGGAAAAGCAAGTGGGTAGGAAAGTAAGTGAAGAAGAAGCTTACAATTTTGAAATTAAGAAAACCGGTGGCTATTGGAGTCATACACTTTAAGAAAATATGGCTTGGCATAAATTAAAAGATGACGAACTTCCACAGAGCGCTCAGGATTTTTTGAATGAGTATGAACATCCTGTTTTGAATAGGAAAATTGAATTTCATGCTCCTTGGTTTGAAGCATATTATGAAGGTAAGGATGTGGATAAGGCCACTAATTGGATTATCGTAGTTTGGGATGGTAGTTACTATAAGGTTGGAGCAACCTTCATGACATGGCATCGTTGTATAACTGGGAAAGTTGTAGGAAAATGCAATTGGAGTAAAAATGCACTGTTCAAAACTATCCAAGCCATCAAAAAAGGAGAGCCTGTACCATTTGATCCAAATTATCAAACATAGAAATTTTAACTTTTATTAACATTTAAGTTTGCCCAAGTCTCAAGATTTTGGTTATATTTAACTATACAAATTTAAAAAGGAACTTATTATGAGATTATCAGAAAGAGAACGCTACGTTTATAAGCATGGAGGTTTTGTAAAAGGCACACCTGCAAAATTCAATATTGATGGTCCGGAACTTTTAGCCTGGATGAGAACTATCGCTAAAATTCCTGGATTTGGAATTGAGGAATTGCCGACATGTATTAAGCCTGCGTCCAGCACAGCAATTGGACGGTTCATGGATATGGACACACTCAAGAATGGCCGTAAAGTTTGTATTTACGTTGTAAGGGAATGGGGATTATATCGCCAATGGATAAATGTTGACTCCAAAATGTTCACCAACGATGGAAGTGCTACCCAGTTAACTGCACTCACACTGGACAAATTGATGGCTTCTGTGATGAAGTACAAAGATGGTAAAAGAATTGCCGAGGTTGAAGGAACTTATGCAGTTGAAGAGTTTTTCAGCAGGTATGTAAATGCTGCAGAAAAAGGAACAACTGGAAGTAATGATCCACTTTCTGC
>DATKVL010000345.1:0-2967 GCA_035530115.1 Dehalococcoidia bacterium
TAAGTCATGCCACAGGTGAGGCATCCATCGCCGATGACAGCTACCACGTGGTGATTACCGCGAGCAAGGTCACGGGTCAGAGCCATGCCCAAAGCCGCTGAAATGGAGGTGCCACCATGTCCCGTAGTGAAAGCATCGTGAGGACTTTCATCTCTATCAGGAAATCCTGAGAGTCCCTGGTATTGGCGAAGGGAGGGGAATTGCTCCCTTCTTCCTGTTAATAGCTTATGAACGTAGCTTTGGTGTCCCACATCCCAGATTATCTTGTCTTTCGGGCTATCAAATACCCGGTGCAAGGAAATAGTAAGCTCCACCACTCCCAGATTGGATGCTAGATGCCCTCCGTTTTCACTAACCCTGCTTACCAATAACTCCCTGAGCTCGGAACAAAGTTCACCCAGTGCATCCTGGTTCAGCCCCTTAACATCGCTGGGGCCGTTTATTTTGTCCAGTATCTTAGACACCTCACTCTCCCACTTTAGATTATAACAAATTTTACTCTTACGTATGCTCCGGCCGCTAAGTTTGCTGTTCTAAAATCGCAACAGGCGATTTAATATGCCTTTAAATCCGCCTGTCTTTCCCTTGACAGCAGCATAGTCTATCTCGCCAAGCGTCAAGTTGGATATAGCCCTCCACACCCCATCACTCTGGTTGAACATTCCAAACGCCAAACGAGGGAAGCGGACAAACTTTCTTGACATCGTACTCGCTATTCTCAGTTCGGACATTATCTTCCTCTCTACAATCTGTTGGTAATCCTGCAACCCGACCTCGCCACTTACTAAAGAGTTCTCAATCACTGGTGCGGCAAGCTGGGCACTCTGGATAGCGTTATAAATTCCCTCACCCGTTAATGGGTCAGCAAGCCCAGCCGCATCCCCCAGAAGCAAGGCTTTATCTTGCCAAACAAGCCTCCCTTTTGTACACGTTGGTATCAAGTGGCTACTTGACCTGGCGATAGTGTAATCACCCATACTAAGTGAGTTTAGAAACTTTTGATGGCGGCGGTTCAAATATCTTGCCTTGGAGACAAGACATCCAGCTCCAATAGAGAGATGGTTACGCTTGGGGAACACCCAGGCATAACCTCCGGGAATGCACCCCAGGTCTATATGGACCCGTGATTTCCATTTTGCCAGCTCTTCCTCGGGCACAACAATTTCCGACTCTATACCCACGAGATATTCGATGCTCCTTCCCATGCCCAGCTCTCTTGCCACTACACTATAAGCCCCATCAGCCCCGACCACAAGCCGGGAGCGAAAAATGTTGTCAGCAGTGGAAACCTCAACCCAATCAGCGCTCACCTGTATTTGCGTTACCTTTTGACCATCCATAAGCACAGCTCCCAATCGTTGCGCCCTCTTCACCAAAAAATAGTCAAATACATCACGCATTACGGTATATATCAGTGGCTGGCTATGTTGTCCCAGATAAGGTCTGCCCAGCTTAAAAGTAAAGCTAAGCTCGTAGATTACGTCTTCCGCTACCTCGGAGATATCGAAATCCAGAAGTTTTGCCGCCTTGCTGGTGACTCCGCCAGCACAACACTTATAGCGGGGCAGTTTCTCTTTTTCTAAAACTAATACCCTGATCCCCTTCTTGCCTAGCTCGTAAGCCAGTGTCGCCCCAGCCGGACCAGCACCAACAACGATTACATCTTGGATTTGTTTCAAAGACCAAATACCCCTAACAAGCGAAGCAATGCAAACCTATCTCCAATTATATCACCGCTATATAATAAATAGACCTTTCCTGGCAACCTATCTCCCTGCTCCCTCTTACCCTGATAAGGAGGCTGTTCAAAATAGAGAACTGGATTCTTCGCTTCGCTCCGAATGACACCTCGGATGCATATCCATCTTCTTCATAGCCTGGTTTTACTTCCTTCGAAAGTTTTAATCAGGCCAAATCATAATAGTTTTTGGGTTAAATTTTTTGTGATTTAACAACTCTTCTTTCGTTAGATTTTAGATGATTTAAGTCCTTGACATCCCTTTAAAAAAGTGTTATTCTTCTATCCATGTATCACGTGTGATTTATGAAAATGCGAACGAGGTTATTGCTCAGTAAGGCACTGGTATGGCCAGTATGTAGAATACAATGGAGCAACTAACAGTTTCCTCATCACTTACCTCCTTTCTTCTAATATAGCGACGGGAGCGGCTCAAACTCCCGTCGCCACCTCTCTAGTTCGCCCCAACGGAGTGAAGAACTCCGAAGTGACAAGCACCTATTCGACACGGTAGAGACAACAACAAAAGAGCCGACCGTGCCTGCTATTGAGTGGCACGGTCGGCTTCTGATATGGCAGGTATGATGTCCTATACTGGGGCTGGTGTCTCACACACCTTGTACCAATAGGCAAGCTTCTCCGTATAACGCAGCACACTACACTTCCCTAGTTCTGCCATATGTCCCCCGTAGCTTCAACTACCCAAACAATGGGGTCAACCAGGAGCTCCCTGACCAGGGTCCTCAAAAGCTCATTTCCGGCTATGAAATCCGCGACAGGGGGGCTAAGCTGGTAGTACAGGGCGACAAATTGAGAGCCCGCGGTGCTTTCCAGCAACACGACATCCCGAAACTCTCGCAACACATCGATCTGTTCAGCGGTGGGAGTCCCGTAGGCTGCGGTGGCAATAAAACAACCCTCGGAGGGTGGTAGAGATGATCTGTCTGTGGTGAATTGAAGGGTAGTACCTTCAATCACAGTGTCATTATACTTAAGCCGGGCTTTGAAATCATACTCGGTGTTGGAGCTAAGCCCGGTGAGCGGCGCGGCGTAGGTGCCATCTACTTCTTTAGACACCCAATCAGTAGAGGACCAAGCCGAGCCGGTGGACTTCTTGTAGGCAAAGCATACTTCCACCGGGCTAAAGTCCCCCACAGTGTAGCTCATATTCGGGGTGGCGCTGTGCAGGCCGATCCCAGTGGCGGCTTGTGTGGTAACCGTCGGATACA
>DATKVL010000346.1:0-3465 GCA_035530115.1 Dehalococcoidia bacterium
TTACTCCGAAATAGAAGCCGAAGTAGAAGCACACTTAAAGAAAAATCCCGAACTGTTTGATATTCATAAATTGGAAGCAAGAGAAGTGGTCTATGGTGAAATGGTAGCCGAAAGATTACCTGAGAAAGAAGAAGATATTAAAAAGAAAGCTGTTGAGGAAGCAAGGAAAGAGTTGAAGGAAGAAGGAGAAGATTTGAGTCAGGCTCAGATTATGTCTTCCGATATCACAACTTTAAAGAGAGCGAGTAAGCCGGTTGATTTTGCAGAACAGCTTGATAGTGGTGTTGACCCTAAAAAAATTCAAGAGGGAATAAAAAAGAAATACAACATCAATTATGAGTTCTAAAAAATAAATTGGCATCCAAGGGGAATATAAAGACCTAAGGATGTGAATTTTAATGACTATTGCAAATTTTCGAGATGATACAGCCCCATACGCCCAAATGGCAAGAATAGCCGGAGTTTCAAGTGGGGCTAAGGCTAATGATATAAAAACTCTCTACAAGGCAACGTATTTGCTGAATAGAGAACCGGAACTGGTATTCCAACAGTTTGCCCAAAAACAGGCAAATATGGATATACCTTTAAGCAAAGGTGATAATGTTGAATTTACCCGATATGCACCTTTAGCTAATGATGCAGACCATTTTCTACTTGTAGAAGGACAAACTGGTACTCCCGAACAATATTTTGCTCAGACCGTTACTGCAGTTCTTGATGAATACGGTAACTATGTTGCACCTTCTTCAAGGTTATGGTTGACTGCATTTGACCCCAAATTAGGTGGTTTGGCAGCTTTACTTGGTATTCAATCAGGTAAGAGTTTAGATCTGAAGATACAGAACGTTCTTGCTCAGGGATTTATGGGTATACGTGCTGATGGTGATACTACTTGGTCAGGAGTGGTAACTGTTACTGGAAGTTCAAGTTCTGTTACTGTTCCCGTATTCACTTCTTTACCCAGTGCTATTGCTGCAGATACAGATGGAACTGGCGTGATTGTATTTACCAGTGGAAGATGTCAAGGGATAGTAAGAACTTATGCTTATGCAAGTTCTACTACTATTACTGTTCCTGCCTTACCGCAGATTCCTCAATCTGGAGATACTGCAAGAATATTTTCTACCAATGAATTAACTACCGGAGATAAGATTACTGCTGCATTGGTTAAGAAGGCAGTTGCTTTATTAGAAGAACAGGAAACACCTTTATTCCCTGATGGTTTCTATCACGGAGTTATTCCTGCTGGAGCGATGAAGTATGACTTTATGAACGATACCGAATATATCAACTTGAAACATTATGCTGCACCGAAAGACCTCTATAGGAATTTAGTAGGTGAATTTGCTAACGTAAGATTCCATAAAGATACTCACCCATTTAAACATACTGCTGGAACTTTAGCAACCTATGTTGCTTCTGCTGCACCTCAGATGGTTTCCATTTTTGGTAGAGAAGCATTTGGTAACATTAAGTTAGCTGGTAAAGACCAAGCATTCGAAATTTGCCCGCCTGAATTTACCACAACTAACCCGTTGGCAATGTTCGGAACTATGTCTTGGAAGAATATGTACTGCCCTCTCGTGCTTAACGGTGCGTGGGGTGTAAATATATTCGCTTGTCCGACTGCTCTGTAAACTAATCTTATAACACAATAGGAAGGGGGTGGGACGAAACTCTTACCCCCGTAAAAAATAAAAAGGAAGTGATTTTAAATGGCTGAAACAATCAGCAAACACATTGGGGAGGGTTTTGGAAAAGGGGAATTACACGCTGCATTAGCATATGACGCTGGTGATTCTTTCGGTGGTATGAAGATTAAGAATGTAATGTTCGATACTACCGGGAAAGCGTATTTTTATGATAGTGGTATGTATATCGGTGCAAGTGCAGACGGGGCACTGGTTATAGCGTCAGATACCTCAATCACTTTAGAAGCACCAACGGTCAATGTATCAGTTACGGCATCTTCGGTTTTTACTGACCCTGTAACTATTACTATTACCGGTACTGCTACTGCCGCAAAAGGATTATATTCTTTGGTGAACGCAGCTACGAGTTGGACAGCAGGAGATATGGTTGGAGTTCACGGTAAAGTCGCAATAAGCGCTGCCAGTATGTCGGGTGCGGCTGGTGTTTGGGCTGAAATGACTATGACTGGCGTTTCAGTTGGAAATGGTTTATCGGCTGCTCTTCAGGCAGAAGTATCTTCTAATAATGCTGCTATTCCAAATTCCATAGTTTATATTCAGTCGTTACCTGGTGCAAGTGCAGACTTTTCAAATGTACCCTATTTGGTATTTAGTGAAACCAGAGGTGGCGCTACTGGTACTGGTTCTAAAATCTTGTTTGAAGTAGGACACGCTGCCGCAAATACAATTCCGACAATCGGTTCAGGCGAGTTATTCTATAACCATACTTTACAGATTGCAGTCAATGAGTCGGCTGGTGTAAGGACAGCATGGTATTTACCATTATCGAGTGCTCAAGGTTCATTTACTACTGCTTATCCGATAGTTACTACATATGGTACTACAGCTATAAGTATTGCTACTTGTACTACTGGTATAAGTATTGGTGCTTGTACTACTGGTATAGACTTCAATGGTACATATACAGGCAACGTTATTCAGGTTGGTGATTCTTCTACTGCTTTAACGACTGGTACTACTGGTTTAGCAGGTGTATATGTTAACTTTGCATATAGTAAGACAGATGGAGGTAGTTGTAAGGGAGTCAGAGCAAATGTATATCATAATCCAGCAAGTACAGGATACGGTACTTGTAATGCTATTGATGGTTGGGCTGGACTTACAACTTTAAAAACTTGGTCTGGTTCGACTGCTGGATATCTCTCTGGAGTTCAGGGAGTATTGAATTTAGTTGATGGTGCTATCATAAATTGCACAAGTGCTTCTATTTTTGCTGGTGTAATAGGTACAGTAATAGGTTCGGCTACTTTTACTGCTGGTGGAAATACAGTTATAGCATCTGGTTTTTTCCAGAATCAAAATACTACTGATATGAGTGCTGCATATGTACATTGTTTAGTGGGTATGTGCAATAACTCACTCACTACTCCATTAACCAGTATTATGTATATAAATCCAGGCAACGCTGGTACAGATTATTTCATCGAGTTTGACCAATTAGTAGGTGGTATGTATAGTTCTGCTGCTCATGGTAGTACTGGTGCTGGAAAATTAAAGATGTATGATAAAACACAGTCAAAGACTTACTACATAAACTTATTTAGTGACTGATTAAAAATCTTCGCCGGGTGGTATAGATAAACCCGGCAATCTATGAGAAAGGAGGAATAACATGAAAATTACTCTTAACGAAGTAAGGGCAATGACAGCAGGTCTTGACGTGATTTTAGCAAAGGAAATACCTGTTAAACCTGCTTACTGGCTGGCTCGGTTTTTAGACAAAATTCGTTCTGAAATGGACGCAATGGAAAAA
>DATKVL010000347.1:0-1286 GCA_035530115.1 Dehalococcoidia bacterium
CCTCCTATCACACAATGACGAATCCTGATATGTGGGCTACCGTTAGAAACAGGTAGCGGATATTGCCCCCCTTTGCCACAGCCACCACCCTGATTCATCTCCAGGTCATTGCCTATGGCATCGATATTTTGCAGGGTAGTAAAAACATTACCGGTTAGCACCACGGGGCGCAATAACTCTGCTAATCTCCCCCGGCGAATTACGTAAGCTTCTCCAGCGGAGAAGGTAAACATCTCCAGGCTAGTCATTCCGCCGTACCAATCCTTAACATAGACGCCTTCCTCAATGTCACCAAGCATTGCCTCGAACGAAGCGCTACCTGGCTCAATAAAGGTATTGCTCATTCGCACGATGGGGGGAAAGAGGTAATTAATGGCTCGAGCATTCCCCGTAGCCCTTTCTCCCATCTTAGCCGCTGTTTCTCGGGAATGAAGCCTTCCCTCCAGAATGCCCTCCCGGATAAGATAGGTTTTCCTTGCCGGCGTTCCTTCATCATCGTATTTATAACTTCCTCGCAAGTTAGGGATAGTAGCATCATCAACGATATTGAGATGCTTGCCGCCAAATCTTTTCCCCAGGACCATGATTTGCCGCAGGTTTTCATTTTGATATACAAAATCCGACTCGGATAAATGCCCGAAGGCTTCGTGAGCAAAGACTCCAGCCAGAACGGGGTCCAAAATTACGGTATACTCTCCACCTTTTACCTGGGGGGCAGAAAGAAGGGCTGCGGCACGCCTTGCTATCTCCCCGGCTTGCTCATGTAGTCTCTCCACGGCAGAAAACTCGCCATTGCTTCCCAGGCTTAGTCCTGCTTGTTGAACCTCGTTATCCTTGCGAGCTATGGCTGTCAATCGTGAAGTAAGGTCAGTTTTAGCCTGCTCTATATAACTACCTTCAGAATTGGCGAAAATACGTTGCCTCCTGGTATCACGATAATTAATTCTTGTGCTCTGAATTTTTGGGCTACTTAACATAATATCATTATAGCTATCTAAGAGCTCTTTCTTGGTTGCCAATGGTATGGTTGTGGAATCTTTCTTCAATTGCGGCACCAGTGTATCCACTACCGGGTCTGTAGGAAAAAGCTTAAATGGTTCCCTGCTGGCTAACCTTGCTTCCTCCAGCGCCAGAGCCACTTTCTCCCTCAGCCCATCCAAGCGATTAAAGCTGACGAATCCCCAACTCCCTTGGACTAAAGCACGAATATTGCCACCAGAATTACGAGCCCTGCTTATCTCCTCCAGCCTCTCCCCCCTGTAGACAATGCTGGTAGCCTGGCTCTC
>DATKVL010000348.1:0-1018 GCA_035530115.1 Dehalococcoidia bacterium
GAAAAAGTCTATCTTCCACATCCTTGGGGATAATTTCCAGGCCACCCCATCTCAGGGCATCAATTACTGCCAAAAATGTACACTGGCCGCAGCCCTTGTATCTTGCTTCATATCCTATGGCCAGTTCATTGGATTTCTGGAGAATCTCGTCCTTGGTCTTTGTGAGCTTGACCATAATTATCCTGCCCCCCTTTCCACTTTAGGTTGCCCGTATTGTATCATGAATAAACGGCTTCCTGTCAATGTGTCGCCTTGCTGACGGATAGGTAGAAAAATCTCTCTGCCCTTGCTATAATGCACTTTCAAATAGCATTAACGCCAGCGGACTATAGAGTCCAATACAGGTCAAGGAGGGAAAGAAAGATGGCTAAAGACCTAGTTAACACGTTAGCTGATTTGAAGGAACAAGAGGCTATTAAGATTGTAAAAGACAGGCTGAGTGCTGGTGAAGACCCGCTCAAGATTCTGGGAGATGCCAGAAAGGGCATGGAAATCGTGGGCCAGCGCTTTGCCAGCAGCGAATACTTTATACCCGACCTGGTGTATTCCGGTGAGATATTGAAAGCAGTAACCGAGCTGGTCAAGCCCAAGCTGAGCAAGACAGCTGAGAGCAAGAAGCTGGGCAAGATTGTTTTCGGCACTGTTGCCGGGGATATACATGACATCGGCAAGGACATCGTCGTCTTTATGCTTGATGTCAATGGCTTCGAGATCCATGACCTCGGCGTGGATGTCCCGGCGCAGAAGTTCGTTGATAAGATAAAGGAGACCGGCGCCCCTATTGTGGGCTTAAGCGGGTTTTTGACGCTGGCTTTTGATTCCATGAAACAGACGATAGATGCCATGAAAGCCGCCGGCTTACGAGACAAGGTAAAGGTCATGATTGGCGGCGGCCAGATTACTGAAGAGGTAAGAAAGTATACGGGTGCTGATGCCTATGGCAAGGACGCCATGGCCGGAGTTACCCTGGCCAAGAAATGGGCAGGGGTAAAATAATAATCCATCAGCAGATAATATG
>DATKVL010000349.1:0-7731 GCA_035530115.1 Dehalococcoidia bacterium
GTTATTAATTCGGGTCAAAACAGGAACGCCTCCACTGATGCCGCCCATCATTTTGGAGAGCAGGATTGCACCTGTTTGAAAAATGGATTCACAGATAAGCGCCCCGGGCATGACCGGTTGTCCGGGGTAATGTCCTTCGAAAACTGGTTCATCAGGCCTTATCTCTTTCGCTGTTTTGATTTTTGTCCCGCTTAATTCTACAATCCTATCGACAAACAAAAACGGCGGGCGATGGGGTATAGCATTTAAAATCTCCTCCATCTCACAATCCTCCACTCACTTCAAGAGTAGAACCGGTAACATAAGATGCTTCTTTGGAAGCCAAGAAAAGAACGCAAACAGCCACTTCTTCAGCGTTTCCGAGTCTCTTTAAGGGAATCCTGGCCAGGTAAGTTTCACGCAATTTGTCTGGAAGGTCTTGAATCAATTCGGTGGCAATAAATCCCGGGGAGACACAATTAACCGTAATACCCCGAGTGGCAACCTCCTTGGACAGTGATTTAGTCAATGCATTCAGGCCTGCCTTTGAAGCTGCATAGTTTGCCTGGCCTTCAAAAGCATATCTCTCCATCACAGAGCTTATGTTAATAATCCGTCCATATCGTTTGCGCATCAGAATCATGACAGCAAATTTGCACATGTAAAAGATTCCGGTGAGATTGACATTCATCACATCATGCCAGTCCGATTCTTTCATCATCGCCAGGACAGAATCTTTTCGGATACCGGCATTGTTCACCAGGACTTCAAAGCTCTCATAGTTCGTGTCTATGTATTTGAAAAACTTTTCCACCTCTTCATATTTGGTCACATCAAGCTTTTGGATATCAATGTTTTCGGCAAACTGACTGTTGCCTTGTTTAAATTGTGCCGCCGCAGCTTCGTTGGTCGAATAAGTGACAATAACTTTAGCACCTGCCTTCAAGAAACTCTCGACAATGGCTTTGCCTATTCCTCTAGTGCCACCAGTAACGATAACAGTTTGTCCTTTAAAATCATACATTGGCTGCACCTGCTGAGAGAAATTTGTCTACATCATTGGCGACAATTACTCCGTAATTAGCTGCCCCTAGCCACCCTGACATTATAATCCCTACGGAGCCAGTATGAAAAAGTCCTGGTATCTCTTTAGGGAGTTCCATACTGACCTTCAACCCTTCAAATTTGGTGCCAAAAGAGGCACCGCTTAAATGGAGCGTATACCTTTTAAATGTCTTTGGGGTAGCGGCTTCCAGGTGGTCTATTTTATCTCGAATTTTAGGAACATATTTCCCCAGAGCATCAAGCGTTCGTTGGATCAGTTCTTCCTTGGAAGCGCGATATTCTTCTTCAGATAGGTTTGCCCAGTCGTCGTAATTGGCATTGGAGGAGGCAACAATGGCGTACATATCAGAGCCTGGCCGGGTTTGTGGATAATAGATGGAAAATGTCCGGCTGCTAGTATTTTTGCTGCAAAGTTCTTGAGGGTCGAATTTCTCTGCCTCTGAGGTGAAAAGAAGATCTCCTATATAGTCAATCCTCTCGCCTTTTTTGATACCTATATAGACCTGGCAACTACTGTTATTGAGGCGCACTTTTTTGGCCCCTGTAACGAAGCTTTCAGAAAAATTCTCGTCTCCGACCAGTTTGTGGATGGTTGATAATAAATTACCATTGGAGACAACAGCCTTACTCTTGATCCTCTTTCCATTTGCTATTACTCCGGCAGTTTTTTTTGATTCTGTCTTCCCTTCCCCGACCACAATTTTTTCCACCAGGCACTTGGTCCAAATATCAACGCCGTTTTTTAGAAGCTCTTCTCGCATTTTTGCGATAAACTGGCCTGTTCCCCCTCGAACAGTATAAACACCTTTGCTCATAAAGTTGGAAAACACAATTCCATAAGTTATCGCGGGGTCATCCAGGGTTGACCCATTGGCATAAGTGATTGACTCCATTAACATGCGGTGAACATCGCCACGACCAGGAAAGAATTTTTCAAAAAATTCTCTTGTGGTCATGCTTTGGTCATCGTAAAAATTCATGTTTCTCGCTGTGTCGAAAAAGCCTTCAACATTCTCCCGGGGTATTTTGAATCGCTGCTCCAGGATACGTGTAAAATCCTCCCTGTCATAAGTTGTAGTAAAGGAGAACTGGGGGTTGTCAAATCGGATCCCTTTGAGTTGAACGATCATGCTAGCGATTTCAGGAGTCCAGTATTTACGACAGGTTTTAATCATGCCAACTGGAAATCCGTGCAGGGCGACATCAAAGATATGCTCCTTCCTTTTGAACCAGGTAGCTAGGCCACCAAGCTTGGAGTGCTGCTCGAGAAGTAAAACTGAGTGTCCTCTTCTGGCTAGCATATTGGCACATGTCAATCCTGCCAGTCCACTTCCAATGACGACGACATCGTATTCCGACTTTATATCTTTCGACCAGTCCTGGCTCATGAATTCCCCTTTTCTTACCCCTTCTGTAGAACGTGAAGATTGGCCATAGAGATACCACTAAGCATTGCTCCAACAATTCCCAGAAATCCTTGGTCTGTGCCGCAAATAAACAGATTGTCTAAATGAGTCCTCCCCGTTTTGGTTTTATTTGGTGTCCCATAGACTGCACCATTTATGCGGCCGGTGAATCTGTAAATTGTTTTCGGAGTAAAAATATCGGTAAAAATAATTGAATCACGGAAATCGGGCACGAATTTCACCACCTCTTTGAGTGTGGCTTCCAGCCAAGCAGCCTTCTGGGCCTTGTACTCTTCTTCACCCAACCTGTTCCAGAGATCGAAGTTAGCCAAGTTTGTTATCCTGATCATGTCCTCTGGTAAAGGATTTTCGAATTGAAAGTTGTTGGGGCAACAAATGACACCACTGGAAACATCAACTAGCTCGTCAGGTTTACGATAATCAAATCTATCTGAATTATTGTAAAAGGCAATTGTTGTGTTGTAGCCCATCTCGGCGGGTTCCTTATTTAAAATCAGAATAAACTCCACAAATGAAAGTTGACCCACGTGGCAATTGAATTTTGAAGGATCATAGTCGGTCAACAATTTCATCGTTTCAACATAGCCAGCGGATGATAGTATCTTATCGGCTGTCAGGACTTCACCATTTTCGAGCAGGATTGATTCAACCTTGCCATTAGCGCATTTAAGACTTGTTACCGCACATCTCATCTTTAATTCACCGCCGCAAGCCTTGTATTTTTTAACCAGCACATCGAGGATTTGGCGTACCCCAGCTTGGGGTCGGGCAAAGCCTTCGCAGAAGATGCTCTTGAACATGATAACAAATTGTCCGAACTCCATGTCATTCTCTTGAGCATTTCCGTAAAACATAAGAGGGCAAAAAATCATATCGCTGAGGAGTGGGTCGGAAATAACGGAACTCACAACTTCGCGAGCCGAAATCGGTTTGGTATACAGGTTCAGTTCATCATATTCGAAAATAGTCTTGAACAGGTTTAGGAAGTTGTCAGCCTGCGTTGGAAAATTATCGACAACCTCTTGGACGAAAAAGTCGAAGTCGTTATTAAATCTTAGGGTTTTATCGGGAAATTTAATTACTGACATCCGTTGCGGACAGAGGCCAAAATCTTCAGCTTTTAGCTTGAGTTGTCGAAGCAGCTTGGGTAGTGGTGCTAATTTAACACTTTTGGGAACGTAGTTGGTCATGGCATGAAGACCAACATCGAATTTATGTCTCCCAAGGTTGTAAAAAGAGTTCAGTCCCCCAACACGATAATGTTTTTCCACGATGCAAACTCTTTTATCGTAGTAGGCTAATCTAATGCCGGCGGCAAGGCCAGACATTCCTGCACCGATAATTAAGACATCGTAATCCATGGTCAGGCTCTTTTCAAAATCAGAGGCTAACTAAGCCTTCAATCCTTGGGAAAATGCGATAAAAGCTTGTGTTCCTGGCCTGCCAACGCTGTCGATTAAAGTTCTCTCATCCGTGGCTCTAGATAAGCGACAGAGCCATCTAAGGTGGCTAATTGCATGTATTCATCCTCGGGGACTTCGATACCGTAGCGTTTTCGCAGCTCCATAATGATGTCTAAGAAATCCATTGAGTCCAGTTCCACTTGTTCTCGTATTGGGATATCGCCCTTGAGATTGCTCAGGTCTTCATCTGGTATAATTTGGGCTATGATTTCCAGGATGTTGGCTTTAATTTGTTCCTTGGTCATGTACCCCCCGTTTGTTTATTCCAAGAATGTTTTCAGCTTTATTCCTTAAATCTTTTTACGATAGTAACCGAATTGATGCCTAACATTCCGAAGGAATTATTCAATATATAGTCGACCTTGTCAATCTTTTTTGGTTCATTGATAACCAGGCTGTTAAGATGACACTCAGGGTCTAAATGGTCCAGATTGATTGTAGGATGGACAATATAGTCTTCAAAAGAGGGTAAATTACCCGCTAATTCTAAGGCGCCTGCCGCCCCCATAGCATGACCGATAAAACTCTTGGTGTTGTTTATATGCGCATGGGGATGTTCGCCAAAGACTTCTCTAATTGTCTGGCACTCCACAGGGTCTCCTTCGGTGGTGCCTGTTCCGTGGGTATTGATAATATCGATATCTTTTGGAGATATACCGGCTTTGTTAAGAGCAAGTTTCATGCACTCAACTTGTCTTTCTGCGCTTGGGAAAATGAAGTCAGTGGCATCTGAGTTGATGGCATAGCCCACGATTTCACTGTAAATCTTAGCTCCTCTGTTAAGGGCGTCGCGTAGTCTTTCCAGAACAAAAATGCAGCCGCCTTCGGAAACAACCACACCATTCCTGTCCTTATCAAAGGGGCGACACGCCTTCTCAGGGTCTGGGTGGGACGCCAAAGCGCCTTCACTTTTAAAGCCAGCAAAAATACCAAAGGAACCGGTGCTCTCCGAAACCCCTCCACTCAAAGCTAAATCGACTTCATTCAGCAGCAGCATTTGCAAGCCCTGTATAAGTCCAATGTTGCCGCCCGCACAAGCGGCCCCCAAAGTATAGTGAGGTCCGGTAATTCCTAAATTCAGGGTAACTTCGCCGGCGGGATTGTTAGCTACTACTCTGGGATTATGATGGTGCGACCAATATTTTACATCATAGTCAAATTGCTTAATTTCATAGATTTCGTTTTCGGTTTCCACGGTGCCATGCTCGGTAATCCCAAGGTAGACACCAATCCTCGATTTATCAAGGCAAGCAAGGTCCAATTTAGCATCAACGATTGCTTCTTGAGCGCAGTAGATAGCAATAGAGCCTGCCCTCGTTCCCCGACGCAATTCCTTCTTTTTTTGATACTTCAGTGGGTCGAAGTGGCATATACCAGCCAATACTTCACCCATGTAGCGGATATTGAATTTCTGTATCCCGGATTTGCCAGCAAGTAAACTCTTGCGAAATTCCGCCAGATTATTTCCGTTTGGCGCCGTCAGGCCAACCCCGGTAATTACGATTCGTGTTTCGTTAGGTTTATTTGCCACCATAGGGTAAAACTTATAGCAAAAACGTAGGTATCAGAGCGGCTTGAAGAAATCTATCTAATTGCATCGCTGCCTGAGGGAGTATTTCCCTGAATTCATCTTGCTAGGGCCATTCTTTCTACCATTCCAGACCCAGCATAAGGCAGACTATGCCGCTGCCAATCCCCATCATGGCAACCTTATCACCGGGGTTAAGGCAACCCTGGTCAATTCCAATAGCCATAGTAATGGGAAGGGAAACCGACCCAATGTTTCCTAGATATTCCACAGTGGAGAAGTCTTTTGTGTAATCTAGTCCTAGAGTCTTGAACAATAGTTTACTATGCACGGCGCTAACTTGATGAGTAAAAAACCTATCTACGTCGGAGTTCTTCCACTCAAGCTCTTGTTTTGTGTTCTCCCAGGTATCAGGCGCCAATTTCAGTCCATTTTTCAGGACCCCTTCATAGTCTGTGTGCATATCTGGGAGCTCATCCAAGTCGAGGAAAGAGGCATCGGCTTCTATACGACAAAGGCTATTATGCTGTGAAGCAGCGCGCGTTACACCGCCCAGAAGCTTATGACCGTCTCGCGACAAGGAGGAGTGGGTTAACACCGCTGCCACTGCTCCTGACCCCAAAGTTAGAGTGGCGAAGGCCAGTTTGAGCTTATCTCTGGTGATGTCCGGGTCTTTTAAGAGTTTATAGATTGTTGTGTCGATAAGTCGTTTGCTGCTCTCACAGCCAACCACAATTCCTGCTTTTATCTGACCCAACTCAATCATATTTGCCAGAGTTACCATGCCGTTGATGAAACCCAGGCAGGCATTGGAGATGTCAAAAATGGTAGCTTTGGGAGGAAGGCCCAAAGAGTCATGGACCACAGTAGCTGTCGCTGGCTCCAGGAAATCACGGGATACCGAGGTGTGGAGCAGGCATCCGATATCCTCTTTGTTGACTCCAGACTTGCTAATGGCTTTTTCTGCCGCTTTTATACTGGCCTGACTCGGCATTATGTCATCATCCCAGAATCGCCGTTCGCGAATTCCAGTTAGCATTTCCAGGCGCCCGTAGGAAAGATTGAATTTGTCGTATATCGGAGCTAGTCTTTCTTCCAGGCTCAAAGATGTAACGATATTCCCCGGAAGTTCATAACCAAAAGACTCAACACAGACCTTTTCGTACTGCATTCAATACCCTACTTGTCCCTCACCAGTGTCGTGAGGAGTTACGACGCAAATAGCTATATCAACTCCACAGGCTCACTTTTGCCTGCTCGATATTAATTTCGGAATATGGAACTTTGTTCTAAGATTTTCCCACCTTCCTGTGGACTCCGGGGGAATTATCTCGTCCGGAATGTACTTCCCGACTGCAGCAAGGACAGCGCAGATCTTTCTCGAGTTCGCTACCTCGTCAGGGACGTACTCATCAGCGACAGCAATAGCAGTAGCGCGCAGCCTAGCGGAAGCTAATTTCTTGACCCCTTTAATTGCGAAAGAAATCAGCCTATTTGGGACATGATTATCCAAAAACTTAAGGGCAAAAAGCAGCAGCCTATCTGGAGCATATTTGTCTACTACTTTCACAAAAAGGGAGAACCCCCTCTTTGCAAGGGACCTAATTACCGAATCAAGCCTGGGCTTTTTTTCCTTTAATGCTATGTCCTCTGCCATGTCCTCTCCCCAACATACTATATTCTTATCACATTTTATCACTATTTACTACTAGTTGTCAAACACGATAACTTACCTCTACCACCCTGTAATTGACACACTTGAGTGACCGGTGTAAAATACATTGTTTTGATATGGCTGATGTAAGGCTTGGTTCAGGCGAGAGTTTCGAGGCCCTGATGCGTAGATTTACTAGGCAGGTGCAGCAGGACCGCATTTTAGCTGAAGTTCGCCGCCGCAGGCATTTCGAAAAACCTAGTGAAGAGAGGAGAAAGAAAGCGGCAGCGAAAAGGCGGAAAAGCTCTAGATAGTCAAGATATGGCGCTGAAGGATAGTATTCGGGAAGCTCTCAGGGGAGCGCTTAAGCAGCAGCAGCGAGTAGAGGTTTCTACATTAAGGTTATTATTATCTGAAATAAAGAATGCTGAAATTGCTCAGCAAAAGCCCGCTGACGATAACAAAGTACTTGATGTTATTACCAAGGAAGTAAAACGTCGTCGGGAGAGCATCGAAGCCTTTAAGAAGGGGAATCGTAGCGATCTGGTGGCGCAGGAAGAAGCAGAACTGGCTGTTCTTATGAGCTATCTTCCTGAGCAAATGAGTCGGGCGGAG
>DATKVL010000350.1:0-1681 GCA_035530115.1 Dehalococcoidia bacterium
ATTCTCAGCATGAAAGCAAAAGTGAAGGTGGTGAGCTTGGTCGGCTGAAACGAGGGGATATGGGCAGCGAGGCTTTCGACAAAGTTGCCTTCAACACTACTCTTAATGAGGTAAGCGAGCCAGTTAAAGATGAATCGGTCCAAACCACCGGTGGCTATTGGTTGGTTAAGGTCATAGATAGGGGTGACCATGAGCTCGGAGAGACAGTCAAGGAAGAACTGATAAACAATCACTATAACGACTGGCTTGAAGAGTGGTCAGAGGAAAGCACAATTGAAACTCACCTGGATGTAGATAAGAAAGAGTGGGCTATAAACAAGGTTTTGGAAGGAACACCGCAATGAAGAAGGATATTGGCATCGGCTTACTGGGCTTGGGAACTGTAGGCAGCGGTGTGGCTGAGGTTCTAGTCACCAGGGCAGACAACCTGGCCGAACAAGCAGGAGTCCCCCTAATTTTGAAAAAAGTACTGGTGCGCGATGTGAATAAACGACGCCCGGTAGGAGTTGGTCCCAACCTGTTGACCAGCCACCCTGAAGAAGTCCTCTCTCATCCCGAGGTAGATATAGTAATCGAACTCATTGGAGGCGAACATCCGGCCACAGAATATATAGAACAAGCTATCACTAACGGTAAGCACGTAGTTACGGCCAACAAGGAGGTAATGGCTAAACATGGATACGAGCTATTGTCTCTGGCCGGGAAACACAATACTGACCTCCGCTACGAGGCAAGCGTAGGCAGCGGCATACCACTCATTTCCTCTTTCCAACAAGATTTGGCAGCCAATAAAATCTCGGCCATCCAGGCCATCCTTAACGGCACCACTAATTATATTCTGACCCGAATGGCACAAGAGGGACTGGATTTTGCTTCGACCTTAAAACAAGCCCAGGAATTAGGTTATGCCGAAGCCGATCCATCTAATGATATAGAGGGGATAGACGCTGCTTATAAACTGGTCATCTTATCCAACCTGGCCTTCCAGGCTAAATTTGTCCCTCAAGATGTATACTGCGAAGGCATATCAAATGTTGCCGCTCGGGATTTTCTGTATGCCAAAGAATTTGGCTATGCTATAAAACTTGTAGCCATTGCCAGGAGAGCTGATGACAAAGTGGAGATGAGAGTTCATCCTGTTTTTATTCCCCAGGATTCCCAATTAGCTAAAGTAGATGGTGTTTATAATGCCGTCGAGGTGGAAACTGACTTAGCTGGCAAACTAGTCTTTTACGGGGAAGGGGCTGGAGCTCTCAGAGCTTCCAGTGCTGTTATGGCTGATGTGTTGGCGATAACCAGAAATATCTATTGCGGCGTAAATAATGTCTCTGAACTAAGATTAAACCAGCGAGTAACTGTTAAGCCCATGTCCGAGGTAACGACACGGTATTATCTCAGGCTGAATGCGCCTGACCGCCCCGGTGTCTTAGCTCAAATCTCGCAAGTTCTGGGCAACAATTCCATAAGCATTTCGTCCGTAATCCAGAAAGAAAGCGACCTGGCAGCACAAACCGCCATAATCGTCATTATGACCTATCCGGCAGAGGAAAAAGGGATGCAAAAGGCCCTTAAGCAATTAAGACAGCTACCGGTAGTTAACGAGGTTAGCAACTTTATCAGAGTTGAGGGATGAAGCAGGGCGTCTTAAATAGATATCGTGATTTCTTGCCAGTTACCCCGG
>DATKVL010000351.1:0-4070 GCA_035530115.1 Dehalococcoidia bacterium
GGTGTCAGCCTCCCTTTGTTAGACTTACACTCCACAAAGATAACCTGCCCCAAAGAAAGGTGGACCAATACCAAATCAGGAAATCCTTTCCCGTCTCCTGATACCGGCGTAACCCACTTCCCCCTCTTTGTCATAGCCTTACGAAAATGGGCTACCAGCCAGCCATAGAGGTGGGCAACCTCAATGATATCCCTGATCAGCCTATCCTCTTCGTTGTTAAACACCCTTCATTCCCCCTTCTTTATCTCTTTTACTGGACAATTTGGATAATGTGTATAAATATAATCAGTCTCTCGCCTGAAAGGTTTTGGCTCTTCCTGTACTCTATATTGTTCGCCTTCACGAAGTAGTTTGCGACAAACACGGCAGAAGTGTCGCTCACCTGCCTTGATTATTCCAACTTTATCAATAAGAAAACTCATTTGCCCTCCTTATCTATCAGTTTCTCAATGGCTAGACAGAGAGCAAGGGCAGGAGTATCTGCAACAGCGTAATAAGTTAATATGTCATGTCCTAGCTCATTAACCCAAGATTCATGCCTATTGTCTATTCGTTTAGCTAGAGAGTATCGTATGTTCGGCACTAGCCACTTAAAGCAGGCATCAAGGGATTCGGTAAAGTTGGGCAGAGGCTTTTCGTTACCATCTGGATGTAACCAAGCATCTCCTCTATAACTACTTTGAGATGAAAACTTTCTATGTGTGTCTACGAATCCTGCCCACTCTGCCAGTTTCTTGTTTACTAACTCATACATATTGCCCTCCTTTTATCCTTTTCATTGAAGATGTAATTACTCCGCCGAGTTTCTTTGCCTCATGAGCAGTCCTCCTCACTTCCTCGGGCTGATAAGCTAACAACTGCGCCTCCAAAAGAGTGTAAACAATACTGCCCGGCGGGAGTTTCCCGCGATATGATCCATCAAGAACAATGAAAATGTCATCGCCCATATATATACACTTGATGCAGTTGGGATCGCTCATCGCTGAACAAGATGCCCATATCTCCCTTCAGAATATTTCTCGGGGCCAATTCCCTTTTTAGATTCTCCCGGTGTCTCTTTTATCTTAGGGGGTGGCATAGCTTGGTACTGTTCCCAATTAGTAACAACTATTGTCCCATTCTCCAGGACCTCCAGCCTGTGTCCTTCCGGCATACCCTTCCTAGTATCGTTAGCATCATTCTGGCATTTTAGGATGGTGGAGTTCAGCAGATCCACTGGCACATCAAATCTTGCTGCAAGATATTCTCTGGTAAACGGTATGTCCTGTGCTCTGGCGATAACACCGCGCTCCCGGCATTCGTTGGCGAAGGCTAGTAAATCGGCGAATACTGAACGCTCCTCTAATGTCAATTGTTGCCTGATAGAGCCATCCAGCCACCCTTTGCTGTACATCTTGAACCACTCGTAGCCCATGGTTAGACTCCCATCTCTCGCTGTTTGTTTATCCAGACCTGTAACGCCTCGCCCACCGCATCGGTAATACTCATATCGCACACCTCGACAATGCGCCTCATCTCCTCATACTGTGCGGACATTATCAAGACATTGAGCCGGGTGCGGTTGTGGTATTTCCCCTCCTTCTTCCTAGCTATAACCATATATGCCTCCTTCACAATTTATTGTTGTTATAATCATATACCTTTTAACAAAGGAAGGCAATACCTTTTAACATTAAATAGCCATAATTATCGTGATTCTATTAACAAATCTCTCTTATCTTATCTTCTTATATTATATTAATATCTTATCCTAAGAGAAGATATTAAGAAGGGAAGGTTTTTAAAAATTACAATTTTCATTATTAACTTGGAATCTCCTGCCTTCTCTTAAAATCTCTATACCTTACTGAGAGTACATCTCTATTCCACCATTCTCTGCCGATAGCCATTTCCCCATCAGTAAAATATTTCTGGCAATCTGGGCATACTGGTGCACGAAAAACATCATAGAGTTCAACGGCTTTCCAGGTTTCAAAACTTTTCATAGCCCTGGTGCGCTTCCCACAATTAAGACATCGCCAATCAGGATTGAACCTATGGCACTTATTACACTTGACACATATTTCGCCATAGGTCTCAGCGAGATTCTTACAATTTGGCATTGGTGCATAATCTATATGGGTTATCATTTCGGCATCTCCTGCCTTAAAAACCCCAAAGTACTGGTAGCCCAAGAATAAGTTTCACCCATCTTAAACAGAGGCTTCAGATTATCTTTCAAAAACACCGGTATTCCAGCCTTACCACATGCCCTTACAATCTCCTCTACCCATTCAATCTTCGGCTGCAAAGTCCACCTTTTACCAAAGGGCATCGGAGTAAGCTGGGGCGTACGCCCCAGCATCTTTTTAATATCCTCTAAATTCCCCGTCACAGCACCGATGATGACCCAATTGATACCAGCTAAGGTAAGAGCTTCTGGTAACATTGGAATATGAGCTAACAGAGGTTCAAAACTCAGATATTTAATAGGTGCTTCAATAAAACGCAATTCTGATACTGCCCGAACAAATTGATATTGTTCAGTAGCCGTTACTCCCACCCAGCAATTATCAGGGAATGGTGAGAACTTGATTAGGTTCTGTGGCTGCTTGGTTAAGGTGTAGATTCTGTGCTGGGGATTATCACGCATCATTTGAAGCTCTTGCTCTGTCCATTCTTTAGGCCAATAATCTCCCATCCAGTCACTCATATCATCAAGGAAGAAGCCGGCAGGCTTTTTAATCTGGTAAGGTTCTTTCAGCCTCCCAGACCACCAGCGAGGATAGAAAGGGTCAGTAAGTGGCTGTGCACTATAAAATTCATCATCAAAAACACCAACTGGAAATATTTGGTGGTTCAGATACCTCTGCTTCAACCGCCCATTAGCCAGCTTAAAAGCATAACAAGGGAACATACCTCCCAAACATAAACCTTCAGGCGTGTGATTACGACAGCCCGTTTTATCATTAAGCGTATAGCCCTGTGTGCCATCGGGGTTCTTTACCCACTCAATTAAAGTTTTACTCATCGTTTCCCCCTCTCTATAAAGTTGTCTATATCCTCTCGTTTGAACCGGCGATCACCCCTCGGTCCCAGGTGGCAGGCGCAAAATAGCCCTTTATTGTTCCACTCCCTTATTGTGTTGGTGCAGACACGCAACATCTGTGCCACCTCAGTAATTGTCATCAGTCTCTCTTTAGCCATTTATGACTCCTTTGCCTTCCTCCTTCTCCATTTCCTCAGCCCTATTGCTCTCTGTTTTGGCGATTGCCTTCCTGCGGTTCTCTCTTTCCCCACAGGAAGTGCAGTTTTCGTGCTGTGGATTAAGCCTCTTACATAGTTGACAAATGGTTTCATCAGCCTCAACTAATTCGTCATATAAGTCTTTGCTGGCTGCCATAAGGTTGGCGTTGGCAGTGTTATTCTCACCAAATACCGTGGCTATGTGTTCTTTGCCCGCGAAGATATGTTTCTCTTTGACAAAAGCCGCCCCCCTTATAACCTTCCATTCCCCTTCTGTATATTTCATTACTTGCCTCCCTCTGCTTTTGCGAGTGCCTCAATTATTGCTTGATAAGCAGGATCATTCATAGAGCGTTCTCTCAGAAATAACAAACACGCCTCATACATATCTGGACTGGCTGCTATGAGGTTGGCATTGGCTTGAAATTCAAATACACCTTCGTGATTAGGTCTAGGACATAAAGCAATGATGCCTCTCTGATAAACTGTGATTTTATTATCTTCGGCTATCCATTCCCCTTTTGTGTATTCCATTACCATGATATCCCCTCCTTATCCATGTGTATCTTTAGCTTCTGCAGGTACTCGGGCTGGAGCATCCCAACCTCAGATAATGCCCTTACTATTACCGCGAGCTCCAGGTAGTCAAACTCGGCTTCCTTGTGTCCTGACCTAATCAAGAGCCCATTCCCGGTGTAGCATTTGGGCTGTCTAGTGTTCAGTATTGATAGCCTGACTTTCATCCTACCTCCATTAACTCTGGGCTTGAATAGATATCGCCGATGACTTCAATCTCAGTTTTGTCCGCTCTATCGTCAGCGATGGGGAAGCCCCAACCGAAACCA
>DATKVL010000352.1:0-11498 GCA_035530115.1 Dehalococcoidia bacterium
ATAAACTTTAGGTAGGTTTTAAAATCTGAATATGTGTATGCCATTACTCAAGTTTCGCTTGTACCTCACGGTGACCAACGATCCTTAAAGTATCATCCAGCATACCATGGCCGACTAAGTGTATTGCATTGCCCACGTGAAACGGGACTAATATCTTATCGCCTACTTTGAAGTGGTCTTTCTCATCTACGATATAAGCGTTCACTCCCCAACCAACGCCCAAAACCTCACCGATGCGTGATTGCTCGCTGTGCTTATCAGGTAGATAAATAGACCCGACCATCCCTTCTTCGACTTTTTCAAGTTTCACTAACAAATTCTCGTGACACGGTTTGATGTTAATCATGGTAATGTTCCCCTCTCCAATTCGGTAATTTCTACCATTGCTTCGTCTAATTCGTCTCTTCCCGCCTTGAGCCTTAAATGCTCAAGGCAATACCACTTGCCGTCATACTCTGATAAATGACTTAAAGGATACATGATCCCGTAGGCCTTTTCAATTCCCTGACCGTCGAGGGTAAACATATCTGCCCCCCCAACCGATCCGCTTACTATTTCCTCGTCAACTCCCCATAACTCGTCCGATACTCCAGTCGCACCACTCAGTTCCAGATAACCCTCTGCGTCAGCACCAGCCCATGAGCCGGATGTGATAAATATCGTAGTGTCAGTCACTATCCCGGTCGCACCAGAAGCAGTCGTGATGACTTCATCTTCCTCTGGTTCCGTGCCACCGCTTGTAAACTTAACCTGGATTCTTTTGTAAGCATCACCTCCGCACAAGGCGCAGGTGTGCCACTTTTCTCGGCGGTTCGTTATTCGGAAGTTTTTAAGTTGCATTAATATAAGTAAACATAAACGACCGCACTTGCGGTCAGTGTGTCCACGAACATATTGGGAACGTTCTTAGGGCTGGCAGTCCAGTCCAGCTCAAACGCTTTCTTCTCTGTCCCGTCCGCTATAAGATAAGCGAACTCTGTAGGTGTCCACACTCTCCAACTGTAAGTCTTGCTCGCCTCTGCCGTAATTGCCGGATACCCGTCAACTGTAATCTGGTTATCACTGTCACGACTCGCCACGGAATAAGTGTACATGTTGTTTGTCGTACTCGAATAGTCAACCTTAATTACATCACCTGCGGCAACAAGTGTCGTAGTGAAATTGCCGGTAGATTGAATGTACGGGTTAGCCGTAGTCGTAGTCGTCTGTAAATACTTCGTAGACTTGGCAGATGAATTCTCATCCCATGTCTTGAATAACACGCTGTCACCAGCGGCGTTCGGATAGAGAATGATCTTCTTAATCCAAACGGGTGTCGTTGATATGACACCAGATGTGTCAATTTTCCAGAGGCGGTTGCTGTCCTGTGTCTTGCTGTTTGCCATTCTCTTCCTCTACTTGAAGAATCAACCTATACTCTCCACTCAACCTTAAACCCTCGGCCCCAAGCTGGGCCAGTTGATTCTCCAGTTCTTTAATTTTGTTAAATAACTCACTCTTTTTAGTCTCATGCGCCCTAAAAAGAACCTCAATCTCTTTTTTCCTGGCTAACAGTAATTCAGAGATTCCAGTCGTTGTTTTCGTCGTTCGCTTTCTTTCGCCCATTTTCCCATATCCGGCACGTGAAACGTGCTTCCATTCCTTCTGTTTACGATCTCAAGCAAGTAATCTTGTTCTTCCTTGACTTCAAATCGTTTGATATACCCACATTCCTCACACTTAAACCCAATACTGTTAATCGGACTCTCATGACTCATGGAAGTCCTTTCAAAGTATATCCGGCTGTATCTGAGAAACATAGGAGCTTCCCTACAATGAGGGCAGTCGATTGGGAAGTTCGGTTCATGACCGACTTCACAATCAGTTCGATTCCACGCCTTTTCCATAAACACTCTCCCATTGATCTCTACTTAAAGCAATCCCAAATAGTTCAAGATAGCCACAGTACGGACATTGCATCCATACATCTATGGCATGGGACATCGTTGTCTCGCCGTCAATTTTCATGGGGAACTTCAGCATCTTAATAGTATGAAGTTCCATCGCCATTACCTTCTTCGGATGGTGAGAACAATAAATTAGACTGTCACATTCGACAGTCGGCGGTGTACCATTGATAAATTCAAACCTCATTTGATCCTATCAACCTTGTGTAATTCTGTGAACCCCTTCTTCTTTCCAAGGAACTCACGCTCTTTTCTTTCAATGTACTTCAATTTGTCAAGCTGTGAGTCCGTCATTGTTTGGCCCCACTCTTTGCGCATGTTCTCTTCTTGCTCAGAACGGGTCTTTCCGAACTTGTCATGTTCGTTACCCTTGATAATAATGTGCATTATTCCCCCGTTGGAAGAAAGTCTGGAATTTCCACTTCCTCTTTAGACCACCATCCCCACACAACATATTTTGAACCGCTACACTTTACACACGTATCGTCGATAAGCTCTCCAGTGCCATACTGGTCACTGGCGAACCTCTCGTTGATACCGGTTCCGTCGCAGTCTGGGCATTTCTGCCAAACTATATGACCTTCTGCCATCTTTCCTCCAGTGAAACACTAGGGGCAGGAACCCCTGCCCCCCATGTTAGTTCTAATTAAGTAGTAGCGGCAATTCCTGCCTGATCGTAACACCCAACAACTTTAACTCCAGTTCCAAGCGTAATGTCAGCGTCAGTATCAAGGTCATCGTGGTTAAAGTAGCAGTTCGCAATCAATCCGTAGCAATCTCCCGACGTCGCAATGTATACGTTTCCAGTTGGAATCTGAGGGAAATAACAATCCCTGATAATGAATTCGGACAGTGGAGGAGCAATCGTGATACACGGCCCATTCGGTGCGGTAGCATTTCCGTCAAGCCATTCGCAATTACGAACAGTCAACCTTCTTCCGGTGTTTGCAGATGCGCTGTAGTTTAACTGGGCAACGACACCAGTGTAAGAACACTGGAACCGACACCTATCAATCGTCAACCCATCCCCACCGCTAAGGACATAAATACCCTTCCCCTTAAAGGCGCAGTTGTAGAAACTCGTTCCCTGTGAACCCTGCTTTGTGCCAGTGGCCCCATCATGAACAAGATGAACACCATATGTTGCGCCTTCTGAAAAGAATCCGATGTTCTCAACGTGAAGTGCGGGAGCATCGTTAGTTAGGTTTGTTGCGCTGTTGTGTCTCCATCGAACACCAAGAAAATCCCCGGTTGCTCCGGGGCCGGAAACCCCAATGATGCTCATGTTCGCATTGCCGAAGGTTCCGCTTGATATTCCAGAAGTAACTGTAACGTCCTCTGTGTATCTGTTAAACCCATAATCTTCATCAAACGTCTGCGGTCTAATGTAGATAACGTCACCACCGCTGGCTGCGGTTACTGCGGCCTGAATAGTCGCCTTCGCCGTACCAGGGGTTTTTCCGTCGTGTGTGTCAACTCCGTTCGTGGCATCAACAAACCAATGCGTATCCCACGGGGATGAAAACCTAACCCCGCCAACAGGAACACCACCCATGTGAAACAAAAAATCGGGTACTGTACTCATTGTGTTCCTCCTTAAGTCTTGCCGATAAGAATTAGTCTCGGGTCACCCCATCCGTAAGTGAAATCCTGTCGTGCAATCATAATCTTATCGAGCGTGTTGTCGGGCGCATCCTTGGTGTAAGTCTTCGGTTCAAGTGCAGTGTAGCAATGGAAGTCGTAGTTGGAATCCTTAGTCGCACCCATTCCCCATGCCGTGGTCGAGGTCAGTCTGGGATACTCATAGAGTTCCAGGCCCATCCCCTTAATGAAGTCGTTCGTGGTGTTGCTGATTTCCCCAGCACGGTTCAGACTCTTGGTCAACTCAACGGCAGTCGGGTGAAGAGTAGGTTCGTAGTAAAGCACATCAGGAGTAGCCCCCATGTGCAGTCCCCTGTCGTCAACAATGGTCTTGAAGTAGTAGCGTGCGTCTGAAAGTGAAGTGTAGGACATTCCGGCGTTCAAGTAGTTGTCGTAGTTGTCATCAGTGTTAGCGGACTCCAACCCAGTATGGGCATCGTTTCCGATAGCCATGGTGTCGAAACCAACTCCGCAGGTAAGTGCGGTACTGGTCGGGCTGTTAAACGGAACTGCAAGTTCTACGTCTTTGGTCTCAGTCATAACCAGACCCAAACTCTTCGCGTATTTCGCCCAGAGTTTGTACTTGTTGTACCTGTCAGCGATGTCGGTCATACGGAACCCGGAACCCCAGAATCTCTGGGTGTATTCCTTGGTCGTTCCCACCGGAGGAGTCTGGAGCGGAACATTCTGTCCCTCAACCATTTCCTCGGCAAGTCCGAACCCGGCCATCCGTAGAACCCGCTCGGTCAGTAAGTCGGTTTTCTCCATCTTGTAAAGACGACTGGAGTAAGTATTCGCGCTACGAACCGTGTTGTCAAAAATCTCTCGTAAACTCCCAACTTTAAAAAGGTCTTTGTTGGTAGTTGTGTCGTTTGCGGTTGTAATTATAGCCATAGTTTACTCCTTACTGGGTACCTTTGAAGAGTAGATAGTTGAATCTAAAGAGTAACCGTCCACCCGACGTTCCCACCGCATCTCTGGGGTCAAGCCCAACAACGTAAGCATCCGTGGTAGCGGAACTTTCGTCCAGGGTGTGCGCCCCAACAGTAAATACAAAGTCTACAACGTCACCAATCAACGCCTCGGCAGTAGCCGACGCCTTATAATTAGCAACATAGACATCGTTCAAGTTCGGTAATTCAACCGGAATCACTGTACTGGCAGTCCCAGATGCGGGACTCCGTGCGATTCCGAGGATAACACCCGCCGTGGCAATAACTAATTCGCCATTGGAATCGGCTTTCACCAAATCCTGTGCGTAAAAGTCATTGGCTGATCCGGCAGACGCTTCCTGTACCCCAATTACCTGGGGGGAATTTCCAGTGTAGTTCAGAACACTGTCAGCCATAGTAATCTCCTTATTAGGAGAGGCCCGCCTTTAAATCTGCTAAATCTTCGTCTCTAACCTCTGCACCCTCGGCCTTCATATCAGACTGGAATTTCTTAAACCTGTCCGACACGGCGTTCTTGGCGAGTTTAATTTCCATCAACCGTTCCGATAACTGCCGGTCAAGTGGACGGCGAACAAAAATCAGGTCGCCGTAGAAATACTTCCCACCTTCAGGTTCAACACCCTCCGGCGCAAAGCCGTCACCAACCATGACAGGAACGAATCCCTTCTCATGTTTCCACATCTTTAAATCACGATAGTTATCCAACTCTTCATACCTACACCAAGAAAAAAAGTAGGGTGGTCTCGAAGTCTTAACGCCGAGGTAATCAATGTAATTCTTTTGAGTTAACTTGTAGTCCGCTGTTATCATCTGCTTTTCTTTTTCTGCGAGGAGAACTTTTCTTCTCTCCTCTAACTCGGCCTTCTTCTCTGCCTTAGCGGTCTTTAAGCCAATATTAATCTTGGCAATCTCCTCATCAACATCAAACCTACTGTGCCTAAAATCAATAATCCGTTTGTTTAATTGCCAAAGTCTCATTACAGTACTCCCTCTCGCTTAGCTTGCTCTAAAGTTATCTTATCAGCCTGCTCCTTTGTTAATCCTAAATCTTTCATCATCCTTAGGTCGGATTCGCTGTATTGAATGTCCGGCCTAACATCCGAAGCTGATACCCGCTGTTGTGGTGCCTCCATGGACACCGGCCTAACCGGATGCCCATCCTTGGCAAGTCTATCAATCTCACCCTGTCTCCAGCGCATGGTTGCGGCAATATTCTCATAGGTCTCCCTATTTCTAAGTGCCTGTTCAACCTGTACGCCCCTCTGAGCAAGTGGAATAAATACATTCGACACCTGCTCTGCAACCTTGTCCTCGATCCCACCGAACAATTTCTCATGCTGTTTCATGTAGGTTCTTGCATCCTCAAGCGCAGATGCGGCCCTTGACACGTTGTCCTGAAGTCTGGTCTGATGAAGAAAATTCATCACCCTTTCCTCGACCTGTCTGGCCGGAACCTGCGATGCTCTCTGAATGCTTCCATCCAAATCGTTGTAGTCGATGGGTGGAATTTGATCCTGCGGTTGCTGTTGTTGCGGGTAATTGCCCTGCCAATAATTGGCCTGCGGGTACACCTGACTAGCAGCCCTTTGTAGCTCCTCCTTGAGTGAACCAATTTCATTGGCCCGTTTCCCAAGTTCGGATTCGAGTGCCTTTAGTCTTTCTGATACATCTTCGACTGGCTCACTTTGCGGAGCAGGTTCAGTTTCCGGTTCGGGAACGTCTACCTGTTGTTCCTGCGTGATTTCGTCACTCATTATTCCTCCAATAATCTCTTTAGTATTGGGTTCCCACCCGAAAGCGGGGTTAGCCCTAATTTTTCCTTAAACTCTCTATCAATGATAAAGAATCTTTGAAGTCCTTTTAATTCTCCCTGTAACCTCCTAACCTTGGCCTCGTCCCCTTCCTCAGATAACTCATGAAGCACACTGATAATTCTCTCTTTGAACTTAACAGCGATAGACAAATAGAACGGTGACTCAAGATATTTTCTCTTCTCTTCTATGTTCTTTCTTTCTAAAATATCCATTATTGCATCGGTTGCATGGGCGGTTGTTGAGGCATCATCGGCTGTTGTGGCGGCTGTCCACCTTGACCCATTCCGGGTTGTCCCGGAGGCATCTGCGGAGGCGGTGGCGGTTGCATAGCCGCCATCTCCATCTCATCAGTAAACTGCGGCACTAACTGGTCAGCGTCCTTGTGGTCGAAGTCTTTTAGTATCCTCGATACAAACTCTGTCCCAATCTTATATGTCTCAATAAACCACTGTTTCACCTGCGGTGGAGTCTGCGGGTTGTTTATCGCCATGATAATCCCGGCGTTCTTGGTCAGGAAGTCCGACAGCAAGTGATAAGACATCACATTGATTTCTCTCCGTGTGTCCTGATTGTTGATTTCAGTTGACGCAGATAATTTGACTCTTATACCATCATATAAATCCTGCATCGGGAACTCAACTGTTTTCTTTTCTCCGGTTTCTTTGTTCGTGTAGGTGTAGGACGGTTCGTATTGGGCGAAGTATTCAAGGATAATCCAACCGAGTCTCTCAAACCCAAGGATGAGATTGTCAGTAAGTGACTTAAACTTCTTATTCGCTTCCTGTACCCTGGCGAACATTTCCTTGAACACGGGTCTCTCAGCGGTCGGTTGTCCGATATTCTCAGGGGCGATCCCAACTGCCATCTGCCCTGAGGCAACAAGCCGATCCTCTTCCTGGAATGTTGAGTAGTACACATCCGGGAAGTTCAGCATATTTATGACTTCGTTCGGGTTCCCCTCAACTGCCTTCGCTATACCGGGAGTGAACTTAAACCCACCATCAAATGCATCTGTTTTGTACAGAAACACCGGCCCGTTAATCATTGTCATCCGGTCAAGCCGTTGGTTCTGGATCGTATCAAGGTGTACCTGAATCTTCTCAAGTATCTCAACAATCCCTTCCCCATCATACGGGGTCAACAGAACAACCGGACGTATTCCGCTAAATAACGGGTTATAAATGCATCTTACAATCGTTCCGTCCTTATGAATACAAAGTGACAACTCATCTTCTGTCCCGTCTTCATTGGTATCAAACCGAGTCCATAGGTGCCAGAACTCCATCTTCTTGTTCTCATCGATCTGTTCAATTTCCTTCCCCATAACCTCGGCCTTGCTGATCTTTCGCTCATCCATGTCATCGGGATTGGTTATCTTCTTAATCGATTCTTTACAAAACACTCCCTGATTGGTCTTTAATTCCAGTTCCTGCTTCCTATAGTGCTTCCTATACCCACACATAAGGGCCGTATCCGGGTTATCAGAGTCGGTAGACATGATCCAGTCTAAATTATCAACATGAAATATGTCCGGCCCACTATAAATCGTGTGAACGTCCTTAACCGCCTTTCTATCCGAGTCTTTCAGGTCATATTTCGATGAATCGCCGTCTGATTCTTTGGCATACCTGAAATACGGCCTTCTTTCTTCTTCCCAAAGGACAACAAGCACCCCTTCACCGAACTTTATCGACTCCTTTATGGTCTTTCTGGCCTTATGTTTCAGCTTTAACTTGGTTTTCTCGTAATGATCGAACCACTCTTCTATTTGTAGGGAGAAATCTCTGTCCTCCGCACGGGTCGGTTCGGTTATCCACACCTTATCACGGCCCATAATGGCCTCTTCTGCCCTGACATAGACCGTATCAACGCACGAGCGAGTCAGCGGGTGAACAGTATTAGCGGCCCCATCATATGGATAGGTCTTTTTCCGCCTAAATCCCCTGTACTGTTTCTCCCATGAATCGTAATTTGACCATCTGGTCTCCCAATTCTTCTTCTCTTGCTCCAATAATGAGTAAAGATACGGCTCAAGTTTCTCCCTGAGCGTTCTCCCGGACGGTAATCTCTTGTCAAGGTCAACTTCAAGCCCACCCTTGAACTCAATAACTGTCTCTTTTAGGGCTTCCCGTTCTTTCTTGCTGACCTTCTCTTTCTTTTTCGCCATTATGTTACCTAATTGAACAGTTCAAGTCTGTTTCTCTCAAGGGTTTCGTCCACTTTGTTCCCCACCGTCCACGTATAATCGCAATACGGACACTTAATCCTGACCTTCCGAATGTTGGGGTCTTCTTTTTCGAGGTAATAAGACAGAAATTTCCCACACGACAAGTTAAGACACTTTGTCGTTCTGGGTTTAATCAAGTTTGAATAGTTTTTTGAATAGAAAAATAAGACACCGGACGCAAATAACCACCTTATCTTCTTTGTGGTTAAACTCCCATGAGCCGATACTGATAAGTCCTCTCTCGCAAACAGAACACTTCCCCGTCCTGGTCGGAGAATACTCAATCCCGTTTAATCTCATTTAGAAAAATTAATATCGTCGTTCTTGAAAATCTTGCGAAGAATATCCCGAATAAAGGTTTTGTTCTTCTTGAGAAATGACCAAATCTTTTTAAACATTATCCCCCCTAATAATAGATTTCAATGTATAGCCGCCCCTCGCCCTTCTTACTGCATGGCCCCCATGCGCGAACATAACATATCGTGTTTCCAGGCGTGTCGTCAAACTGCATCTCGATTGGATCGTGCAGATTTGCACGCTCAAGGTCGATTATATTGAGATTGTCAGGCATCTGAACATATACTTTTGCGCTGTCTTTTAGCTTAAAATCACTAATCCACTTCTTGAGAATGCCGACGGTTAGATAACAATCATCACTGCTCAAAGTGGCTCCCATACTTCACTTAAAATTTTATAATCCAAGGATGAACAGTAATCACACTTATGGTAGTCTTCAAAGTGTTTCTTTGTCATCCAACCCTGCTTAGTTATCCTACCGCACTCGCTACACTCGGTGACAACCTTCAAAACCAGGTTTGCCAACTTGTCTAGGATTTCTTCTTTACTAACCATTTCAATGCAATTAGAAGAGTTATCACTACAAACCCAAAATAAAGCCATCTCGGGTCAAACTGGGCCTGAATAGCCACACGAATGAATTCTTGAAAGTCTAACATCCTCTTACCCACCCGGACTGTAACGCATCTCCGCGCCGGGGACATCCATTACTTTGCGAACATAGCGGTAACAATTCGTAACTTATCGTTAGTCGTACCGTCAATATGTCCCTCTATTACTAATATAACACACTTTTTACTCCGTGTCAAGTGTTTTTTTAATATTCTCACCTTTAATTAAACCAATCTCACCATCTGACATAAAAAAAATAATATCCCCACTGCTAGTCTTTACCTGTGGACAAGTATAATAGTCACCATCTGCAACGCGGTTGACCCACGTTATTAAGATATCTTTTTCCGACACCGTGTTCGTAACGTCCTTCGCGTCTCCAGTTTGATTGTCCCTATAAACACGAACAATTCCGCCGTCTTTGTCTCTATTCCTCATGCTCCACCTCAAATGTTTTGTTCATTTATTTTGAAACTTTCTTCGCTGTGTCAGTATTCCTGACCCACAAGTAGCCTTATTGTCCATCATTGGCTCACTTCTCTCTTTGTGTGGACATTAAACCTAATCCCGCAGTATGGGCATAATATAACATTGTTCAGCCACTTGGCCCTCCTTGTCTCCCCATGACTGTGAAACAGTGGGATATACTTGTCCATCACGTACCACATCCTTCCTTTACACTTTATACAGTTAATCACTTCTCACCATGTCAATACATACATTGACATCACTACAGTAAATGTCAATACATTCCTTTACATTAATCATTCTTCTCTTTCTTCACATACCTTGGCCCGGTTGTAACCGCCTCCTCATACTCAAGGCCAAGCTCATCAGTGAGAAGTAAGAACCTAAGGTCACTTTCGAACCGCAACTTGTATAAACTCGCAACCCTAATCTCCAGGTCTCTTACCCTATCTTTTAATTCACTCATTACTCCTCCGTTGTTATTTTTAACATCACTGTACGTTTCCATGCAACCCATTGTAGTAATATGCCATTTTTGCCCAGTTACGGCAATACCAGGCCCAAGGGTATAAGGATGTCACTCATACCTCTCTCATCAGTCATCTCTTCACCCCTTCTTCCCAGTCTCATACCTAGCCGGAACCGTTGTCTCTTCAATAAACTCCGCACCAACAGCCTCAGCCAGAAGATCAATCTTCTTTGCAACTACATCCATTTGTGCGCAACACGTAACTATCACCCCAAACGGCCCAGTAAACCCAGCAACCCTACGCTCTATTGCACGCAACCTTCGATCAAGCATTTCCATGTCTACATAGCTATCCTTTTTACTCATCTCTTTCACCTCACCCATACACTACCATACCATTAACCAGTTGTCAAGAATATTTTAAAAAAATCCTGAAGATCGGAAGCGCAGTTATTACAAAAATTCAGATTAAATGACCATTCCCCTCCCCACCCGTCAAGTTTATTTGGAGATGAACAGTCGTGATTCGTTGGTAAATTTATAGTTGAATCAATGGAATACTCGTGACAGCCTTCAGAAATAATACACGTTACTAGGCATCGATCACAAACGATTGCCTTCACCTTCTCCCCCATTGATCCCCCGGATTACTCTCAACCGTCTCGTCCAACATGCCACACTTCTCACACGCCATAATAATGACAATCTTTTTTTGGAAAAAATTACCGGGCAGACTTTCAGCCTGAAAACTACCACCTCCACCCGGCACCATTTGCTCATACGCAGACGGCAGAATGTCCTTCGACAGAATCACCCACCTATGCTCGCATTTCTGTTTGCTCATTTTTTCTCATATATTTCCGCTACAACTACAGTTAACAGCCAGCTAGACACAACTCCAACGCAAAGCGATATCCTTATGTCCAGTTTCGCGAATAGCGACCATAAGAAAAAACCCATAAGGAAAATAATCGTGAAAAGTTTTATACCTAGTAATGTTTCTTTCATTTCTTCTATCCTTTCACCCATTCTTTTCACCTCGTCTACAAAGTCATCTTTTTTACTCATCTC